>DATEJJ010000829.1:0-14102 GCA_035278125.1 Rugosimonospora sp. | reverse complement strand
GGCGGTACGCGCGTCCAACTCCCCGTCGAGCGCCCCGAGTTCGTCCGGGCGCGCGCACGCCGCCGCCGCGAACGCGGCGCCAACCAGCCCCGCGGTGGCCAACCGCCCGCGCAGGAACCCCTCCAGCGAGTCCAGATCGTGCACCCGCCCGGCGGCGCACGCCGCCTCCAGCCCACCCGAGTGCGCATGCCCGCCAGCCGGATACCGCCCATCCGCAAGCAACAGCAGGGTGCTGACCGCTGGCATAGCACCGCCTCTCACCTGTGCGCGCCGTCTATCGGGACCTTACTTGAGTGCGGTCGCCGGCATACACCTGGACCGTTCCCGACCGGCGGGTGATGACAAGTACGGGCACGCCTTCACCGAGTTGGAGGTCGATGCGCTCGTCCGGTATGGGCATGCGGGACTGCGCGGTGTCACCGGGCTCCAACGGTACTGTCTCGACGCCGTCGGGTACCCGCCGCACGTAGATTCCGTGGCCGAACCGGCACTCCACCAGACCCTCCGTGCGCAGAGCCCGCAGTGCCTGGGTCACGGTGCTGCGGGACACGCGGTACCGCTCGCGCAACGCGGCTTCGGTGGGCAGCTGCGTGCCGGGCTTCAGATCGTTGCTCAGGATACGGTCACGCAGGTCGTCCGCGATTCGCTGGTACGCATACGCGTACACGTTAGTCATGTCGCCACCTCGCCACCTCTCGTCCCCATCGCCCCCGACAGGCTCTGCACTGTCACTGGCACCACGATAGGTCGCATATGTGGTGCTACCCCGTACTTTTAGTGCGGCTTTGGTGATGGGGATGTGAAACGCGCGCGATCGAGCAGGCCACGTACCCGTGGGTCCTTGGCATGGCCGGCTCGCTCCAGATCCTGAAGGAGTGCGCGGACCATCCAGTGGCTATGGACCTGTTCGGGTGTCAGGCGCTCCGCCTCGACCAACGCGGAGATCGCGCCTTCGGGATGGCGCCGTTGGAGGTGCGCGCGCGCCACGTCGATCAGCACGCGCCCGCGCCGCTCCGGCGAGAGGCGCGACATGTCGACTCCGGCGAACACGCGGAGTGCCGTCCCTGCGTCGCCCAACTCGACCGCTACCGCCACCTCGTGCAGCGTGACGTTTGTTGGACCGAATTCGGTGTCGAAGTCGTTGCGGTCACCATCCAACCCGTCGGCGGCGGCACGTGCCTGCCGTAGCTGCTCCCGCGCCTCGTCCGCGCGGTTCTGCCGGGCGGCCAGAACCGCAAGCTGCAGTCGTAGAGCGCCCTGCAGCGAGCGGGCGGGTACCCGACCAGCGTTGACGAGTGGTGAAAGCGCCTCAATGCCGGTGATCGCCGCCTGCTCGGCTTGGTCGTACTGTCGGCCCGCCTGGAATACGAGCGTGAGACGGAACACGCCCTCAGCCATGAGCAGTTGGTCATCGGCCTGCTCGGCGGCGGAGATCGCGCGATCTGCGGCCACCCAGGCGGCGCCCAATTCGTTCAGCTTGACCAGCGTCGCCGCCGCGGCGTGGTATGCCCGCGCCAGTATCCGGTACGCCGCCCGTCGGGTCGATCCCTTCGCTGCCCGTACGGTCGCCTCCAGGTCGGGAATGACGGCCGTCAGGATGGGAACCAACGTGTCGTACTTCGCCGCGTGTGCGAGCTGCCAGGCCCGGTCGGCTCGGGTGCGCAACGCCTCCAGATCGCCGGCGCTGGGTTCGGCGGTAGCCAAGGCCAGGCGGAGGCTGGAGGAGAGCAACATCCGCAGGGCGCTCGCGGGTGCTGGCTTTGAACTCGCCTCCGCGACGATCGGTGTATCGGCCGCCAACTCGGCGAGCGGCACCTCCAGGGCTTCGGCGACCTGCCGCAGCACCGTCATCCGATCGATCCGGCGCTCGCCACGCTCCACTTGCGACACCCAGGTCTCCGAGCGGTCGATCATCGCGCCGAAGTCTCGTTGGGACAGCCCGCGGCGCGCCCGGTGAAACGCGATCTTCCGGCCGAGCGCCACCGTCGATGCGTCAATCTTGGCCATCAGCTGACCGGGAGGCCCTTCGCGGGGCCTGGCGTGAGGAACTCCACCCGGTGGGAGGTGACGAACGGGTTCTTCTTGGCGTGGAACGTTTGGACGTGTTCGGCAACCTCATGTGCCTGGAACGCGGCGTCGTCGGCGTAGACCTCGAAGAAGACACGCGACAGTGGGGCATCCCGCACAGCTGATGTCGCGTACACGAGCGTTCCTGGCTCCTTGGCGTGGATCTGCGCCACGGCCTCCGCGGTCAGTGCGTCAAACTCCTTCGCCGACTCGTCGTCCCGGATGTCGAACCTCACCACGAGTGCGAACATGGCAGCCACCTCTCGGAGCCGGGTCACCCGCACTAAATGTGCGGGTCGTACACCGTCACCCTACCGCACGCCACAAGATCCCGGAAAGTCCACTGTGGACAGAATTAGAACAGGAAGTAGCGTTGGGACATGGGGAGGTCGGTGGCGGGCTCCGGCTCGATGACCTCGCCGTCGATGCGTACCGTGAAGGTGTCCGGCTCCACCGTGATCCGCGGCATGGCGCCGTTCTCCGGCAGGTCCGCCTTGCCGCGGGAGCGTACGTCCGCCACCGCCACCAGCGCGCGGTGCACCGACAGCCGGTCCGCGAGTGCCGCGTCGATCGCGGCCGGCGCGACGAACGCCACGCTGGTGGCCGCGGCAGTCACCCCGTACGCGCCGAACATCGGGCGGGGGAGGATCGGCTGTGGCGTGGGGATCGAGGCGTTCGCGTCGCCCATCGCGGCCCACGCGATCATGCCGCCCTTGAGCACCGCGTGCGGGCGTACCCCGAAAAAAGCCGGCTCCCACAGCACCAGGTCGGCGAGCTTGCCCGCCTCGACCGAGCCCACCACGGCGTCGATGCCGTTGGCCACGGCCGGGCAGATGGTGTATTTGGCCACGTAGCGTCGGGCCCGGTGGTTGTCGGCGGCGCCGTCGCCGGGCAGCGCGCCGCGCCGGGCCTTCATCACGTGCGCGGTCTGCCAGGTACGCAGCACCACCTCGCCGATCCGCCCCATCGCCTGCGAGTCCGAGCCGATCATCGAGATGGCGCCCAGGTCGTGCAGCACGTCCTCGGCGGCCATGGTGGACGGCCGGATGCGGCTCTCCGCGAACGCCAGGTCCTCGGGCACGCTGGGGTTGAGGTGGTGGCAGACCATCAGCATGTCGAGGTGCTCGTCCAGGGTGTTGCGGGTGTACGGGCGGGTCGGGTTGGTGGACGAGGGCAGCACGTTCGGGTACCCGGCGACGGTGATGATGTCCGGCGCGTGCCCGCCACCGGCGCCCTCGGTGTGGTACGCGTGGATGGCCCGCCCGGCGATGGCCCGCAGCGTGTCCTCCACGAAGCCCGCCTCGTTCAGGGTGTCCGTGTGGATCGACGCCTGCACCCCGGCCGCGTCGCACACCCGCAGGCACGCGTCGATCGCGGCGGGCGTGGTACCCCAGTCCTCGTGCAGCTTGAAGCCGCCCGCGCCGGCGCGCAGCTGCTCCCACATGGCCGCCTCGGAGACGGTGTTGCCCTTGCCGAGCAGCAGCACGTTGACCGGCCACGGATCCATGGATTCGAGCATCCGGGCCAGGTGCCAGGCGCCCGGCGTGACCGTGGTCGCCTTGCTGCCCTCGGCCGGGCCGGTGCCGCCGCCCACCAGCGTGGTGACGCCGCCGGCGAGAGCCTCCGCGACGATCTGCGGGCAGATGAAGTGCACGTGCGTGTCGATGGCGCCCGCGGTCAGGATGCGGCCGTTGCCGGCGATGATCTCCGTGTTCGGGCCGATGACCAGATCAGGGTGTACGCCATCCATGGTGTCCGGGTTGCCGGCCTTGCCGAGCGCCACGATCCGCCCGTCGCGGATGCCCACGTCCGCCTTGATGATGCCCCAGTGGTCGAGCACCACGGCGCCGGTGATGACGGTGTCGGGGGTACCGTCGGCGCGGGTCGCGGTGGACTGGCCCATGGACTCGCGGATCACCTTGCCGCCGCCGAAGACCGCCTCGTCCCCGCCGCGGGTGAGGTCCTGCTCGACCTCGATGAGCAGGTTGGTGTCGGCGAGCCGGATCCGGTCCCCGGCGGTCGGGCCGTACAGCGCGAGGTAGCGGGAGCGGTCGATGTTCACAGGGGACCGCCCGCCTCGCCGCGCAGGCCGGGTACCACCCGGGCGCCGCCCAGCGGTACCAGGGTCACCTGCCGGGCCACGCCGGGCTCGAACCGGACCGAGGTGCCGGCGGGTACCGCGAGCCGCTGGCCCCAGGCCGCCTGCCGGTCGAACTCCAGCGCCGGGTTGGCCTCGGCGAAGTGGTAGTGCGAGCCGACCTGTACCGGCCGGTCCCCGGTGTTCACCACCATCAGCGCGGTCTCGGGGCGGCCCGCGTTGATCTCCACCGGCCCGTCGCCGGGGAGCACCTCGCCCGGGATCACGGGATCGGCTGGTGCACCGTCACCAGCTTGGTACCGTCCGGGAACGTCGCCTCCACCTGGACCTCCCTGAGCATCTCGGGTACCCCGTCCAGCACATCGTCCCGGCCCAGCACGTGCCGGCCGGCCTCCATCAGGTCGGCGACGGTACGCCCGTCGCGGGCACCTTCCAGCAGGTACGCGGTGACCACGGCCACCGCCTCCGGGTAGTTGAGCCGCAGGCCACGCCCGCGCCGCTGCCGGGCCAGGTCGGCGGCCACGTGGATGAGCAGCCGCTCCTGCTCGTGGGGTGAGAGAAACACGGGTACCTCCCTGCCGCCGCATGCTCGCACGGCATGATGTCACACGCGTTACCGTCGCGCCGGTACTACCGGCCCAGGTCAGCCGCCCAGGGTGGATCGGCGCCCTGCACGGCGCAGGTGCGGGCGGCCACGGCGGCGGCGAAGCCCATCGCCTGCGCCACGTCGTCGGGCTTGGTGCCGGCCAGCCGCCCGCCCAGGTGCCCGTGCTGCCACAGCCAGCGCAGCAGGCCGGCGGTGAACGAGTCGCCCGCGCCCACGGTGTCCACCACGGACACCGGGACCGCCGGTACCTCGATCCGGGTGCCGTCCAGCGACGCCACCGCGCCGGACGGGCCGCGGGTGAGCACCACCAGCCGTACCCCGGCCGCGTGCCAGCCGGCGCACGCGGCGGGGAAGTCGCCGTCGGGCCGGAGTACGGCGAGGTCCTCGTCGCTGAACCGGAGGATGTCGGCCAGCCGGGACCAGCGCTCGATACCGGCCTGGTACGCGGCGGCGGGGACGATGCCGGGCCGCACGTTCGGGTCGATGCACACCGTCGCGCCGGGCCGTACCTCGGCGAGCAGCCGCTCGATGGCCGGCCCGCCCGGCTCCAGCACGAGCGCGAGCGACCCGGTGTGTACGCACGCCGCCCCGCCCGCCCGGACGGCGGCCAGCTCGTCCCCGGTCCACCCCCAGTCGGTGGTGCCGCGCAGGTAGAAGTCGTAGCTGGTACGGCCCTCGGCGTCGACGGAGGCGATGGCGAGGCTCGCGCTGCCCGGTGCCGTGACGGTGGCGGACAGGTCCACATTGGACGCGGCGAGGTGGTCCCGCAGCAGGGTACCCAGCGCACCGCCGGACAGCCGCCCGGCGAACCGGGTGGGTACGCCGAGCCGGGCCAGTGCCACGGCCGCGTTCGCCGGGCTGCCGCCGGGGCGTACCCGCAGATCCAGGCCGTCCGCGGTGGCACCGGACGGGAACGCGTCCGCGACCGCCTCGCCGATCACCGCGATGTCGCCAGGGCTCGCCACAGGCACCTCCTCATGCCGGAAGCTCCCCGGAGCCGCGCGTGACCAGCCGGGTCGGGATGGTGTGCACCGCCGGCGGCGACGCGTCGCCCTGGAGCCGGGCGAACAGCCGCTCGGCGGCCAGCCGGCCCACCGCGGAGGGATCCTGGGCCATCACGGTGATGCCCGGCCGCACGATGGCCGCCAGCGGGACGTCGTCGAAGCCGACCAGCGCGACCCGGTGCTGCAGCCCGAGTTCGTGCAGCGCCTCGACCACGCCGATGGTCACCAGGTTCTGGCTCGCGAAGATCATTTCAGGGGGCCGGGTACGCAGCAGGTCCAGCGCCGCCCCGCGCGCCTGCCCCGCGGTACGCAGCCCGTGCCGGACCAGGTCCGGATCGAGCTGCCGCGCGGCGGCGGCCAGCGCGTCCTGGAATCCGGCGAAGCGCTGCCGAGCGGTGATGATCGACGGGTCGTCGCCGAGGTACGCGATGGTGCGCCGGCCGGTCGCCAGCAGGTGCCCGACCGCGGTCCGCGCCCCGTCCTCGTTGTCGCAGACGATGGCGTCGGCCAGCAGCGGGAAGGGCAGCCGGTCGATGAACACGAACTGGGTACCGGCCTGCTGCTCCGCGACCAGGTACCGGTGGTCGTGGCTGGCCGACATGACGATCAGCCCGTCCACCCGGCGGTCGATCAGGGTACGGGTCAGGTCCCGCTCCCGCCGCGGGTCCTCGTCCAGGCTGCCGGCCAGGACCATGGCCTGGTGCTGGTGGGCGTAGTCCTCCACGGCCCGGTGCACGGCCGACGAGTACGGGTTGCTGACGTCCTCCAGGAGCAGCCCGATGGTGTTCGTCCGGCCGCCGGCCCGGCGCAGGCTGGCCGCGGTGAGGTTGGGCCGGTACCCGAGCTTGTCCGCGGCGGCCCGGACCCGCTCGACCAGGTCCGGCGCCACCGTCGGGACGTCGTTGAACACCCGGGAGACCGTCTTGATGGCGACGCCGGCCAGCGCCGCCACGTCGCGCATCGTGGGACGGTCCCGGCGATCCAGCGTGTCGGCCGGTTCAGGCACGGTCCTCCTTCACGGGCCGATGCCCGTACCGGATCTTATCGGCGCTACGGCTGCTCCAGGGTCATCGCCCCGGTCATGACCGCGACCGCTTCGGCCGGGGTGTGCGACTGCGGGGTGATGACCCCGGCCACCCGGCCCAGCCGCTGGATCTGGATCCGGTCGGCGACCTCGAAGACGTTGGGCATGTTGTGGCTGATCAGGATGATCCCCAGGCCGCGTGCCCGCAGGTCGCGGACGAGCCGGAGCACCTGGCCGGTCTCCCGGACGCCGAGCGCGGCGGTCGGTTCGTCGAGGATGACCACCCTGCTGCCGAACGCGGCGGCCCGGGCCACGGCGACCGCCTGCCGCTGGCCGCCGGAGAGCGTCTCGACGGCCTGGCCGATGTTCTGGAGCGTACTGATTCCCAGCTCGTCGATGTGCTGCTTGGCCTGCCGTTTCATGCCGCCGGTGTCGAGCATCCGGAAGACCGAGCCGAGGATGCCGGGCCGGCGCTGCTCGCGGGCCAGGAACAGGTTGCTGGACACGTCGAGCGCGGGGGCGACCGCCAGGGTCTGGTACACGGTCTCGATCCCGGCCGCGCGGGCGTCCGTGGTGCTGCGGAAGGAGACCTCGCGGCCGGCGACCAGGATCGCGCCGGCGTCCGGTGTCATCGCACCCGACAGGCATTTGATCAGGGTGGACTTGCCGGCGCCGTTGTCGCCGATGATGGCGAGCACCTCGCCCGGGTACAGGTCGAGGTCCACGCCGGCCAGCCCGACCACGTGCCCGAAGGTCTTGACGAGGCCGCGCGCCTGGAGGATCGCCGTGCTCATGACTTGACGCTCCGGATCCACTGGTCGGCGGCGACCGCGGCGATGACGAGAATGCCCACGGCGAGGACCTGGTAGTTCGGGTCCACGCCGGCGAGCGCCAGGCCGTTCTCGAATACCTGCACGATCAGCGCCCCGATCAGCGAACCCACGACCGCGCCCCGGCCGCCGAAGAGGCTGGTGCCGCCGATGACCACCGCGGTGATGCTCTCCAGGTTGGTGTTCAGCCCGGCGTTCGGGTCGGCGCCGTTGATCCGCCCGACCAGGATCCAGGCGCCGATACCGATCACCGCACCGGCGACGACGTAGGCGCTCAGCAGAACCCGGCTGGTCCGGATGCCGGCCAGGCGGGCCGCCTCGGGGTCGTCACCGGTGGCGTACAGGTGCCGGCCCCAGGCGGTCTGCCGCAGCGCGTACGCGAACACCGCGTACAGCGCCAGCATCATGACGACGCCGATGGTCAGGTGGAACGCGCCGAGGTCGATGGTCCGCCCGGTCCAGGTGAGGAAGGTGCTGGGCGGCAACGAGATGGTCTGCCCCTGCGCGTAGATGAGGGTGACCGCGGTGAAGATGCTCAGCGTGCCGAGGGTGACGATGAACGGCGGCAGCTTGATCCGGGTCACCAGCACCCCGTTGACCGCCCCGGCGGCGACCGCGATCGCCAGGCCGACGAGCAGCGCCACCGGCCCGGCCGTACCGCCGCCGGCCGCCAGCTTCGCCATCACCAGCGAGGCCAGCACCATCACCGCGCCGATGGACAGGTCGATGCCGGCAGTCAGGATGACCAGCGTCTGGCCGACGGCCACCGCCCCGACCGGTGCCACCTGTTGCAGGATGATGGACAGGTTCTCCGGCCGGAGGAACCGCCCGTTGGCCACGCTGAACACCACCGCCGCCACGATCAGGACGGCGAGCGGGCTCAGCGCCGGCATCCGGTGCAGCAGGCCGTGGATGGTACGGCCGACAGAGGGTCTGGTCTTGAGGATCTCCTCGGCGACGCCGGGCTCCTCCAGGGCGTGAGCCATGGCGCTCAGCTGCCCCAGCAGGCGGTGGCCGCGTCCGCCGGCGTCTGGCTGGTCACGCCGGTCAGCGGGCTGGCGGTCACCAGCGCGGTACCGGTGTTGATGAACTCCTGGCCGGCGGGCAGCGCGGGCTTGGCCCCGCCGCGCGCCAGGTCCGCGATCGCCTTGACGCCGAGGCTGGCCATCTTGCCCGGGTACTGCGCCGAGTCGGCCGCGATCGTGCCGTCCTTGAGCAGGCCGTTGACGTAGTTGCAACTGCCGTCGATGGTCACGATGGTCACGTTGCTCTTCCCGCCGGCCTGCAGCGCCTGGTGCGCGCCGTCGGCGGCGGGCTCGTTGATGGTGTACACGATGTTGATGTTGGGGTTGGCGGACAGGCAGTTCTCCATCGCGGTCTTGCCACCCGGGATGGCGCCCTGGGTCGGCTGGTGGCAGGCGATCACGTAGTCACCGCCCTTGCCGCCGGTGTACTTTCCGGACTTGGCCTCCTGCCCGTTCTGGGTGGTGCTGCCCGGGTCGATGCCCATGCCCTCCAGGAAGCCGTGGTCGCGCGAGGTGTCCACGGAGACGACCTGGTTGTTGAACAGGTCGAGCATGGCGATGACGGCCTTGGCGCCGTCGAGCTTCGCCGCGGCGTACTGGCCGATCAGCTTGCCGGCCTGCTCGTTGTCGGTCGCGTAGGTGACGTCCACCGTGCTCGGTGGCGTCGGTACCGTGTCCAGCGCGATCAGGAACAGCCCGGCCGACTTGGCCTTGGCCAGCTCCGTGTTCACCGCGTCGCCGTTGATCGTGATGAGGATGCCCTTGTCGCCGCGGGAGATCGCGTTGTCGATCGCGCTGATCTGGGTCTGCGTGTCGCCGTCGGTCTTGCCCGCGGCCACGGTCAGGTCGACGCCGTCCTTGGCGGCCTCGGCCTTGGCGTCCTTCTCCATGGAGACGAAGTACGGGTTGGACAGGGTCTTGAGGATCAGCGTCACGCCCACCTTGCCGCCACCGCCGGAGCCCGAGCCCGACGAGCCGCTACCCGAACCGCACGCCGCCACCGCCAACGAGCACACCACCGCGACACCCACCGCCAACACCCAACGCTTCATCGCACGCCCCTCTCGCTCGCGGCGAGTCTCGCCGAGACATCGTTGTCTCGACTCTATAGGTGTGCATCAGGGTGGGGTCAAGAAACCTGTTCGTCGCGATTCGGTAACGGGCCGGTAGCCTGAGACAACGTTGTTCCGGTCGGTGTTGCCCCGGTCGGTGTTGCCCCGGTCGGTGTTGCCCCGGTCAGTCGAACTGCCACGAGCGCTTGGACAGCCCGAACCAGTACCCGTCGATCACCGAGCGGTCCTCGCGCGGCTCGTCCACGCTCGCGCCGAGCGTCACGAACAGCGGCGCGAAGTGCTCGGTACGCGGGTGGGCCAGGTGGCTCGCGGGTGCCTTGCGCGCGAAGTCGAGCAGCCCGTCGATGTCCTTTGTGGACACCGCACGGCGTACCCAGTCGTCGAACTCGGCCGACCAGCTCGGCGGCGGCGCGTCGGGTACCGGGCTGCGCTGCATGAGGCGCAGGTTGTGCGTGGTGAACCCGCTGCCGATGATGAGTACCCCCTCGTCGCGCAGCGGCGCCAGCCGCCTGCCTATCGCGAAGAGGCCGGCCGGGTCGAGCGTGGGCATGGAGATCTGCAGGGTCGGGATGTCCGCGCCCGGGTACATCTCGACCAGGGGCACGTACGCGCCGTGGTCCAGCCCGCGGTTCGGGTCCTGGTGCACCGGGTGCTCCGGGCTGTGCAGCAGCTTGCGTACCCGCTCGGCCAGCTCGGGCGCGCCCGGCGCCGGGTACGTGACCCGGTAGTAGTGCTCGGGGAAGCCCCAGAAGTCGTACACCAGCGGCACGGTCGCGGTCGCGCCCAGGGACAGCGGCGCCTCCTCCCAGTGCGCGGAGACGATCAGGATCGCCGCCGGCCGGGGCAGCGCGGCGGACCAGCGGGCCAGCTGTGCGGGCCAGACCGGGTCGTCGGCCAGCGGTGGCGCGCCGTGGCTCAGGTACAGCGCGGGCATGCGGGCGTTCATCGGGTACCTCCTTGAGCGTTCAAGTAATAGTAGCACCCTCCGCCACCCGCGCGGCCGTGCGCCGGGCCCGCGGCCCGGTGCTGACCAGGCCGAGCACCAGGACCGCCGCGGTGCAGCCGGCCACGATCCACCAGGCCACCCGGCCGGCGCCGATGAAGCCGGTACGCAGCGGGCCGCGCATGGCCGTGCTCAGCGCCGAGCCCACCACCGCGACGCCCAGGGACTGCCCGACCTGCCGGCTGGTGGAGGCGATCGCCGCGGCCAGGCCCGCCTGGGCCACCGGCATCCCGGACACCGCCGTGTTCGTGATCGGCGCGTTCAGCATGCCGAAACCCAACCCGAAGATGAGGTACGCACACAGCAGCACCCCGGTGGACGTGTGCCGGGTGAGCTGGGTCAGCACCACCGCACTCGCGGTCATCGCGGTCCCCGCCACCAGCAGCGGCAGCCGCGGCCCCCGGCCCGCCACGAGCCGGCCCGAGAGCGGGGCGAACACCGCGGTCATCGCCGCCATGGGCAGCGTGTACAGGCCGGCGCGCAGCGCGGAGAAGCCGCGTACCTCCTGCAGGTACAGCGTGTTGAGGAAGAGGAAGCCAGCCAGCGCGGCGAAGCCGCTGACCGCGATCAGGGTGGCTCCCGAGAACGGGACGCTGCGGAAGAACCTCAGCTCCAGCAGGGGTTGCTCGCGCCGCGGCTCGTACCAGAGCAGCCCGGCCACGGCCGCACCCGCGATCCCGAACAGCCCGACGATCTCCGGCGTACCCCAGCCGGTACCCGGGCCCTCGATGATCGCGTACGTGAGCGTGGCCAGGGCGGTGAAGACGAGCAGCTGCCCGACCGGGTCCACCCGCCGGGGACGGGGCGCCCGCGACTCGGGTACCAGCAGCGCCGCCAGGACGAACGCCGCGATGCCCACGGGTACGTTGATGAAGAAGATCGCCCGCCAGCTGACCGAGTCCACCAGCGCGCCGCCCAGCACCGGGCCGAGCGCCATGCTGATGCCGATCACGCCGCCCCAGACGCCGATGGCCCGGGCCCGCTCCCGCGGGTCGGTGAACGTGTTCGTGATGATCGACATGGCCACCGGGTTGAGCATGCACCCGCCCAGCGCCTGCACCACCCGGAACGCGACGAGCCAGCCCAGGCCGGGCGCCAGCCCGCACAGCAGCGAGCCCAGCGAGAACACCACCAGCCCCACCTGGAACACCCGCCGCCGCCCGATCCGGTCCGCGGTGGAGCCGCCCAGCATCAGCAGGCTCGCCATCACCAGCGTGAACGCGTCGATCGTCCACTGGAGTCCGGACAGTCCGGCTCCCAGATCCCGGCGGATCGCGGGGAGCACCACATTGACGATGGTGTTGTCCAGACCCACGATGAACAGGCTGAGGCAGCACACCGCCAGGACCAGCAGCCGCCGCGTGCGGCTGAGTTCCGGCACCTCCGGGAACCTCCTCTGCGCACACTCACCCCGGGCCGGGCGTGGACACAGAGCGAGCCATCGGCCACTATAGGAGGCCGCAGGCGTCGTTGGAGTGACAGGTGGCTGTATCGGTGCGGGGATTCGGAGAACTCGAAGCCGTGATCATGGAGCGGCTGTGGTCCTGGGGGCGCCCCACGAGCGTGCGCGAGGTGGTCGACGATCTCCGCCGGGAGCGGCAGATCGCGTACACGACGGTGATGACCGTACTGGACAACCTGCACCGCAAGGGCGCGGTGCGGCGCGAACTGGACGGTCGGGCCTACCGGTACGTCCCGGTGCAGACGCGCGAGCAGCACGTCGCGGGCCTGCTGTCCGCGGTGCTCGACGACGCGGGCGACCGGACGGCCGCGCTGCTCGGGTTCGTCGACCGGATGAGCCGGAGCGAGGTGAGTGCGCTGCGGCGGGCGCTGGACGAATACGACACCCGGAGACGGCATCGATGACGCTGGCGGCGCTGCTCGCGGCGTACTCGGCCGGGACCGCCGCGGTGGCGCCCCGGTTCCTCGCCGGCGCGGGATGGACGTCCCGCGCGCCGCGCCTGGGCGTGCTGACCTGGTTGACCCTGGCCAGCACCACCCTGCTCGCCGCGCTGCTGGGGTGCGCCACGCTGGTGGTACCCGCCTTCGGTAACTGGCTGGCGCACCTGCTGCACACCAGCCTGCTGCAGGTACGCCGGGACTACGGCGACACCGGCGGCCCGGCCGGCGTGGTGATCGGCGAGGTCGCCGGCTCGCTGCTCGTACTCCGGCTGGTGTACTGCGCGGTGCGCTCGACCCTGGACACCCGGCGGGTACGCCTGCACCACCAGGCCAGCCTCGCCCTGCTGGACAGCGGCCGGGCACCCGGCGCACCCGTGGACGAACTGGTCGTGCTGCCGCACCCGGTACCGGCCGCGTACTGCGTGCCGGGCCGGCCGCCGCGCGTGGTGATCACCTCGGCGACCCGTGACCTGCTGGAGCCCGATCAGCTCGCCGGAGTGCTCGCGCACGAGCGCGCCCACCTGCACGGCCGGCACGCGCTGCTGCTCGGCGGCGTCAACGCGCTGCGGCGCGCGTTCGGCCGGCTGCCGGTCTTCGCCGCCGCCCGGCGCGAGATCGGCCGGCTGCTGGAGATGCGCGCCGACGACGCGGCCACGGCCGTGTGCGACCGGGTACGCCTGGCCGAGGCGCTGGTGCTGCTGGCCGAGGCGGGCCACCGCTCCGGCGGGGCGGGTGCGCTGGACGGGGTACTGGCGGTGGCGGGGTCGGACGCGCTGGCCCGGGTACGCCGGCTGGCCGCGCCGTACCGGCCGCTGAGCACGGCGTACCAGGCGCTGACCCTGATCGCGCTGCTGGTCTGCGCGCTGCTCCCGGTGGTGGTATCGGTCGCGCCGGCCGTGGTGGCGTACCAGTAGCGGATGCGGGCGCTGCTGCGCAACCGCGACGCCGCCTGGTACCTGTCCGGGCAGGCCCTGTCCAGGTTCGGCGACAGCGCGCTGTGGCTGGCCGCTGGCGTCTGGGTGAAGACGCTCACCGGCTCCAGTAGCGCCGCCGGGCTGCTGTTCTTCGTGTTCGCCCTGCCGCAGCTCGGCGCGCCGCTGGGCGGGCTGCTCGCCGACCGGGTACGCCGCCGGCGGCTGCTCATCGCCACCAACCTGGGTGCGGCGGCCATGCTGCCGCTGCTGCTCGCCGTGCACGGCCGGGCGCAGGTGTGGCTGGTGTACCTGGTGATGGCGCTGTACGGCGCGGCGGGCAGCGTGCTCAACGCCGCCGGCTCCGCGCTGCTGGCCACCATCCTGCCGGCGGAGCAGCTGGCCGCCGGGAACTCCGCGCTGCACACGATCCGCGAAGGGCTACGGCTCGTGGCGCCGCTAACCGGGGCCGCCCTGTACGCGTGGCAGGGGCCCCGGGTGGTCGCGCTGCTGGACGCCGGTACCTTCGTCGCGGCCGCGCTGTCCCTGGCGGTGCTG
>DATEJJ010000828.1:0-3349 GCA_035278125.1 Rugosimonospora sp. | reverse complement strand
TGATGCTGGTCGTCCAGACCCACGGGATGGGCGTCGACTCGGTGGCCTGGCTGACCGCCGTGCTCAAGGGCCACGCGCCCAAGCCGCTGGACTTCGACCCGACGCAGGACCTGATCGTGGTCACCGCGATGACCGGCCGGGAGTACGAGGAAACCCGCCAGGCCATGCAGGACCACCACCTGCCGCTGCTGGCCGACCACGGCGTGCGGTACGTGCAGATCGCCCGGGCCGGCTGGTCGGAGTCCGACGGCGTCGACGTGCTGGCCGACACCGGACGCGGCGACCCGTACCGGATGGTCATGCGCGGCGCGGTACGGCTGGAGGACTGGACTTTCCGGGCCGGCACCATCCCGCAGACCTCCAACCGCAACTGCTCGTACTGGGCCAAGGGCTGGCCGCTGGACCACTGGGCGGCCACCCACCTGGGCGCCACGCCGCGCCGGCACGTGGTCGGCTACGCCAAGGAGGAGGAGTTCACCCGGGCCGCCCGCGACGAGGGGTACGCGAGGCGGGTTCCCGGCAAGCAGCCGTGGTACCCGCTGATCGACTGGGGTTGGGACCGGGCCACCTGCCTGGCCTACCTGCGGGAGCAGTACGGCTTCGAGTGGCCCCGTTCGTGCTGCCCGTTCTGCCCCTACCAGCTCGGCGACCTGCCCCGGCTGCGGCGGCGCTGGCAGCGCGAGCCCGACGGCGCGCGCATCGCCGTGGAGATGGAAGGCAACGCGCTGGCGCTCAACCCGCGCGCCAAGCTGTTCAAGGACCGCACCGCCGAGCAGGTCGCCCGGGACGCCGGCCTCGGCGACGTCGCCGACCAGGCCATCGCCGATCTGGCCGCCCGGCCGTTCGCGCTCTACGACGTGCGGCGTATCTACCGCCGGCTCGGGGACCGCCGGCACACCAACGGCCGCGACTGGGTGCTCGGCCCCGACCCGTACACGCGGGCCACCAGGGGCACCGCGGTGTGGCGCTCCACCCGCACCCTGGCCACCGGCACCCGCGAGCAGATGCTCGCCGCGCTGCGCGCCCAGACCGCGACACGCCGCGGCGAGCTGGTCGTCACCGACCGGTCGGCCCGGCTGGTGCTCGCCACCCCGGGCGCACCGTGGCCCTCCACCGAGCACTGCCTCGCCGTGGCCGTGGCCGGCGCCGACAAGCAGCAGGACGCCTTCGACAGCCTGTGGGACTTCGTGCAGGCGTACCAGGCCACCGCACCCCGCCAGCTCGACCTGCTCGGCGAGCCGGCATGAACCCGCGCCGCGCCGGCCGGCGCCGACACGGACAAGGCAGGTAGTCGATGACCAAGGTTCTCCCCGGGCAGCTCGCCCTGTTCGCCGACCCGGACACCGAGACCGTCGAGGTGTCCGGCCCGCAGCCGACCGCGCCGAGCCTGTACGGCTCGCCGGCCCGTGGCCTGGCCGCGCGTACCGCCGAGATGCGGGCCTGGCGCGCCCGCCACGGCAACCCGAACTCGATCCGCCGCTCGCACGCCTGGGAGGTACACATCACCTGCCCGGACACGCCCACCGAGCGGTGCCAGCCGACCGTGCTGAGCGCCGACCTGCGCTGCGACTGCTTCGACGAGTGCTACTGCGTCGGGGACCTGCTCTACCGCGGGGCGTGCCGCGGCTGCGGCTGGGAAGGCGAGCCGCGCGACGGGGAGAACGCGGCCGTCGAAGACGCCTGCGACCACGCGTGGCCGGGCTGGCGGGACCTGCCCGTGGTCCCCCGCGTGCCCGAGGACGCCAAACGCCACGCCGCGTGGGCGCAACGGGTCGCGGCCCGCTACCCGGCGAACTGGCTGGTCGACGGCGGACCGATCCGCACCCGACGCAGCGGCCTCGGTACCCGGCACGTACCGGGCCGGACCCCGTTCGGCGGCTACGACCTGGCCGCCGTCGACGACCCGCACGACACCCCGGCGGCGGATCCGCGCTAGCACTACCGTCCACAGTAGACAGAGGGTATCATTATTGATGGAGCGAGGGTCGGCAACCCGGACTCCAGACCAGAAGCCCGACCACCAGGTCCCGGCGGGCCGCCGGGGTGAGCTGACTTCCCGCGCGGCCACACGCCGGCCTCCACCTGATCGGAGATGCCCGCATGAGCCGCCTGTCCACCATCCTTCGGCCCTGGCTGACCCTGCCGGGCGCGTTCGCGCTCGCGCTGGGCGGCTACACCTGCTACGCCCTGGTTCTGCTCGTGCTGCACGGCCGGTGGGGCGCGGCCCTCGGCGTGGTGACGGCGGCCGCCGCGCCCGAGCTGCTGGCCCCCGTGATCGTGCGCGTGCTGCGCCGGACCATCGCGCGCCGCCTCGTCGAGGCGATGGTGGCCGGCACCACCGGGCGGCAGCGGGAGGACCTCCTGACCGCCCTCGCGGCGTCCCCGCTGGTCGGTCCCGAGCTGGCCGACCGGTACCGCACCGGGCGGTGACGCGGTGGCCGCGAACTGGTACCCGATCACGGCGGCCGCGCGGCACGCGTTGACCGAGCACACCGCCTACGCCGGCGGCCGGGTCAGCATCACCGCGCGCCTACCCGAGCCGACCTGGTTGCAGGTCAAGGCCGTCCTCGAACGCCTGGGCGGCGTGTACGTGCCGGGCAGCTCCGCCTGGGACCTCGACGTCGACGACGCCCGCGCCGCCGTCACACAGGCACTGGCCGCCGGGCGGGTCATGGCGGTAGCCAACGCCCAGGGTTACGTGCCCACGCCCGCCGACCTGGCCGCGGAGGTGGTGTCGTGGCACGCCGTCCTGGACCCGGTGCCCGGCCGGGAGCTGCGCATCCTGGAACCCTCCGCCGGCGTCGGGCGCCTGGTGCGGGCGACGCTTGAGGCGGTCCAGACCCGCCGGTTCCGGGTGACAGCGGTGGAGATGGATCGCCGCCGCGCCGCCCAGATCCCCTGCCACCCACGCGTGGCCACGCTCGTCAGCGCGTTCGAGGACTTCGCCGCCGCGACCCGCGACCGGTTCGACCTGGTGGTGATGAACCCCCCGTTCGCCGTTCCGGGTCGCCCGCGCCTGTGGGCCGAGCACCTGCTGCTCGCCTGGCGGCTGCTGGCCCCGGGCGGTCGGCTGGTGGCCATCCTGCCCGCCAGCGCGCTCGACGACGAGGTCCGCGGCCGCCAGGCGCGCGCGGTACGTAACCTCCTGCGCGACAACGGCGACGGCGAGCGGCTGCCCTCCGACGCGTTCGCCGAGTCGGGCATCACGTACGCCACCTGCGTGGTGTGGCTGGACGCCCCGTTGCGCGACGAGATCAGCCCGGCCGGCGCCGGCCCGGCCGAGCCGCCGTGGCGGGTACTCCCGATTACCACGCCCGGTCCGGCGCCGGTGACCGTGCTGCGGCCGCTG
>DATEJJ010000827.1:0-4335 GCA_035278125.1 Rugosimonospora sp. | reverse complement strand
GCCCGTGCACCACGTGTGGCTGCTCGGCCCGCAGCACCCGCCGCAGCCCGCCGCGCAGTTCGGGGTCGGCGAAGGGCGGCGCGTGCGGGCGGCGGTGCGAGCTGTGCACCGGCAGCCGCATCACGGTCGAACGCAGCCGGTACACCCGCACGCCGTCCTCGTCGGTGACCTCCGGCTCACCGGTGAGGGTCTGGGTGGCCACCGCGACCCGGTGCCCGCGCCGCGCGAACTCGCGGGCCAGCCCGTACACGTGCCGCTCCTCGCCCCCCACGTCCGGCGGGTAGAACTGCGCGACCAGCAGGATCCGCAACGACGTCATGCCTCCTCCGCCACCCGGACCAGCCGGCCCGGCGGGCGGCGGCGCTGGCGCCACAGGCCGACCAGGTACCCGGCACCCGTGTACCCGAGTCCGGTCAGTACCGCCGCCGCCCGCCCCCAGCCGGGGCCCGGCCGGGCCAGCCCGTGCAGCACCGCGGCGGGCAGCACCCGGAGCAGGTACCGGCGCTCGCTGCGCAGCGCGTCGTCCGCGCCCACCAGCGCCTGTACCGCCGCCTTGGACAGGCCCTCGGCCCAGCAGCGGGCGCGGAAGTACGACCAGGCGGCGCGGTCCGGGCTCACCCAGTGGTCGGCCAGGATCCCCGGGTCGTAGATGACCCGCCGGCCCGGGTACGCCCGCCCCAGCCGGATCGCGAACTCGGTCTCCTCGCAGCCCAGCGGGACGGTGCCGGTACGCCCGACGCCGTCGCGGAACCCGTCGATGGAGCGCATCGCCACCCGCCGGAAGGACATGCTGCTGCCGATCGGGTTGCGTACCGGCGCCGGCCGCTCCGGCAGCCCGGTGTAGCTGCACCCGACCACCCAGTCGAACTCGGCCGGGAACCAGGCGGGCCGGCGCCGCGGCCAGACCGGCTCGACCCGCCCGGATACCCCCACGATGTCCGGATCGGCGAACCAGCGCAGCATGCCGGCGAGCCAGCCGTCGCGAGCGGTCGCGTCGTCGTCCAGGAACGCCACGATGTCCCCGCTGGCCACGGCCACCCCGGTGTTGCGCGCGCCGGACAGGCCGCGCGGGCCCCGGTTGGCCAGCACCCGGCAGCCCGGGAACGCGCGGGCGGCGCGGGCCCGCAGCGGGTCGTTGTGGTCGATGACGAGCAGCACCTCGGCGGGCGCGGGTACCTGGCCGTGCAGGGACTCCACCGCGCCGCACAGCTGCGGCCAGCGGTCCTCGGTGTACGCGCAGATGACGACGGACACCGACGGCAGGGCAGCCTGCATGGACAACGGTCCTCCTCGCCGCACGGGCGCTGTACGACCGGCAGCGGGGGATCGGTCGCCGGCCAGCGCCCTCGGGGTACCCGTTCGGCAGGGGGCGGCGCGAGCTGAGGTGTTACCGGGCCGGGCCGGCCGCGGGACGGCCGGCACGGCACGGGCCGGGCGGTTGTCCGCGCCCGGCCCGTGTCTTCCCCCGAGGCGACCGCTAGGCGGCCATGACCATGAGCATGGTCATCATGCCCTCGTCCTCGTGGATGGCGTTGTGGCAGTGCAGCATGTACGCGTACGTGTCGTCGCTGTAGTCGGTGAACTGCATCGCGATCTTCACGGTCGTCTGCGACGCCATCTCGATCGTGTCCTTCCACTGGGCCAGCGCGCCGGTGGGCGCCACCCCGTTGACCGACAGCACCTGGAACGGCACGTCGTGCAGGTGGAAGGAGTGGATCAGGCCGGTGGCGTTGGTGATCGTCCACACCTCCAGGGCGCCCACCGTTGTCATGATCTCGTTGGACTCCATCGCCGCCATGGTGGTGCCGGCGACGCCGTTGATGTACATGGTGTTCCCGCTGTTGGACAGCGCGATGGTACGGGTGGCGCTGGGGCTGCTCGTGTCCAGCGCGGTGAACGTGTTGAGCGTGCCGGGCAGGCTGGACGCCGCCGTGGTCGCGGTGCTCGTGACGGTCACGACCGAGGTGGTACCGCTGCCGCCGCGCGCACCGCCCGCGGTCACCGTCGCCTGCAGCGTGATCGAACTGGCGCTGGTGATGTCCAGGACGACCTCGGCCCGCTCGCCCGCGACCAGGCGCAGGCTGGTCACGGACAGCGGCGCGGCGAGCAGGGCAGCATCGGTGGCCACCTGGGTGAAGCTGGCCCCGTCGGTGCGCGTGATGGTGATGATGTCGGTGATCGAGGCGTTGAGGACGTGGAACCGTACCCGGTTCACGTCCACGTTGAGGGTGGGCGTCGCGCTGGCCGCGTTGGCCCCGTTGACGATCACCGGGAACGTGGTCGAGCTGCTGGTCAGCCCGGCCGTCGTGTACTGGATGACGCCGCTCGCGTTGACCGGCACCGACTGCACGATGAGCGGGAACTCGTCGACGCCGTAGTCGGTGGGCAGGGCCGCGGCTCCCGTGCTGCTGTCGTTGACGATGAGCATCCCGGCCAGGCCGGAGGAGATCTGTTTGGCCGTGGTACCCAGCGCGTGCGGGTGGTACCAGAGCGTGCAGGCGCCCTGGTTGATGGTGAACGCGGGCGAGTAGGTGGTACCCGCGGCGATGGTGTTCTGCGGCCCGCCGTCCACCGACGGTGGTACGTGCAGGCCGTGCCAGTGCACGGTGCTGACCTCACTCAGGTTGTTGGTGACGTCCATCCGCACCGAGTCGCCGTTGTTGACCTTGATGGTGGGGCCGAGGTACGAGCCGTTGAAGCCCGCGGTCGTGCTGGTGAGACCGGTCCGCAGCACGGCCGTGCCGGTCTGCATGCTGAGCGTGAAGACCTTCGTCCCGTTGTCGTCCGTGGAGCTGAGCAGGGTCGGGATGTTCAGCGTGCCGGTGGCGGTCGCCGCGCCGGCCTGGGTGGCGTAGCGCACGCCGGCCGCGCCGGCCGCGCCCATCAGGGCGAGCGCCCCGAGTCCGCGCAGCACAACGCGGCGCGAGGCGTTTTGAGTTGTCATGGCCCGGGAACGTAGGGAAACCGCCTGGGAGTCCACCGAAGGCTACCCCCGAGATCGCTAGGACTATCCTCAATGGACGCTCAAAATCTGTGCATGCATCAATATTCGGGTGCGGGTTGCAGCCACCGATGAGTTCCGGGCGCGACCGGGGTCGGTACGGGTAGGTTCGGCATGACGGCGAACAGGAGGGCACTCATGACCGAAGAAGCCAGCGGCGACTTCCTGCGGCAGGCAGACCCGTACCGCCGCGAGCTGCTCGCGCACTGCTACCGCATGCTCGGCTCGGTACACGACGCCGAGGACCTCGTGCAGGAGACGTACCTGCGCGCCTGGCGGGCGTACGACCGGTTCGAGGGGCGCTCCTCGCTGCGCACCTGGCTGTACCGGATCGCCACCCGGGTGTGCCTGACCGCCATCGAGGACCGGGGCAGGCGCCCGCTCCCCACCGGCCTGGGCACCCCCGCCGCCGACCCCGCCGACGAGCCGGTACCGCACCCCGAGGTGCCGTGGCTGGAGCCGGTACCCGACGCGCTGGTCGGTGCCGACGCCAGCGACCCGGCCGCGATCGTGGTGTCCCGGGAGAGCATCCGGCTGGCCTTCATCGCCGCGCTCCAGCACCTGCCGGCGCGGCAGCGCGCGGTACTCGTGCTGCGCGAGGTGCTCCGCTGGAGCGCCGCCGAGGTGGCCGAGGCGCTGGACACCACGACCGTCGCGGTCAACAGCATGCTGCAGCGGGCCCGGGCCCAGCTCGACGAGGTCTCGCCCAGCCGGGACGACATCACCGAGCCGACCGGGGCCGAGCAGCGCGAACTGCTCGACCGATTCGTGACGGCCTTCGAGAACAAGGACATCCCCGCGCTGGTCGAGCTTTTCGCCAAGGACGCGGTGTGGGAGATGCCGCCGTTCAACGAGTGGTACCAGGGCGGCGAGGACATCGCCCGGCTCATCGACACCTGGTGCCCCGCACGGGTACCCGGGGACATGCGGCTGGTACCCACGCTGGCCAACGGGCAGCCCGCGTTCGGTCTCTACATGCGGGGCGAGGACGGGGTGCACCGCCCGTACAACATGCCGGTACTCACGCTGGGCTCCGGCGCGGTGACGCACGTGGTCACGTTCTTCGACACCACGCTGTTCGCCAGGTTCGGCCTACCCGAGACCCTGACCGGCTGACCCGGCCCGTCATGACTACGGAACGCGCCACAGCGCTGACAGGGGGTATCACGCTGCTGGAGCGCGCGATCAGCTACACGCTCGGCAGCCTCCAGTTGGTCAGCCCCGCGGACCTGCCCCGCCCCACCCCCTGCGCCGGCTGGGACCTGAGTGCCCTGCTGGACCACATGGACGACTCGCTGCTCGCCCTCACCCAGGCCGCCGACCTGGGGGGCATC
>DATEJJ010000826.1:0-4476 GCA_035278125.1 Rugosimonospora sp. | reverse complement strand
GCGGCCGACCGGCCGCATGACCCGCGCTCGCGGAGCGAGCGCCGACAAGTAGAGTCATGCCTGTACCGCCTCCTGGTACGCCGCTTCGTCCGTCTCCAGGTACCGCTCGCGGAACCGGGACCACGCCTCGGGATCGCCGGCCGCCTGCGCGTACTCGCGCTGGAACGGCTCGTCCCGGCCGTAGTCCGGCTCGCACGAGGTGAAGTGCGCGCCGCCCGGGGCGGGTACCACGCCGTGCACCATCCAGCGCTGGATCAGCAGCGTCTGTACCGGCGCCGCACCGGTCAGCTCCGCCGTGGGTACCACCCGCTCGCAGGACACGTACGCGCGCTGCGCGGCCGTGCAGAACAGGTCGTCGAAGTACGGGTCCGGGCCGAGGAACTGCGCGTTGCCGCGCTCGTCCGCCCGGTTCAGGTGGACCAGGGCCGCGTCCAGGCGCAGCGCCGGTACCGCGAGCAGCGTCTCGTCGTCGTACGGCGAGGCGACGGTACGCAGCCGCGGGTTCAGCCGTACCACGTCCGAGCCGAGCCCGGCCCGGGTGGGCAGGAACGGCAGCCGTTGTGCCGCCGCGCGCAGCCCGCTGACCACCATCCCCTCGTCGTACTCGGTCACCTCGACGCGACCCGACTCGCGGGCGGCCCGGAAGTGCGGCTCCAGCGGGATCGAGTCCAGCGACACGAAGCCGTACACGAGGTGGCGCACCTTGCCGGCGGCCAGCAGCAGGCCCACGTCCGGCCCGCCGAAACTGACCACGCTCAGGTCGCGCAGGTCCGAGCGCAGGATCGCGCGTACCAGCGACATGGGCTTGCGGCGCGAGCCCCAGCCGCCGATGCCGATGGTCATGCCGGAGCGCAGCTCGGCGACCACCGCGTCCTCGGTCATCCGTTTGTCTACCATGGTTGGCTCATGCTCTCCCGGATCGGCCGGCTTAACAAGCGCTTGATAGGATGGCGATCGGCAGTACACTGCCGGTGAACCGTCGATGGGTAGGAGGTGGCGCGACCGTGGCGCGAACGCAGGTTTCCCGCCGGGACAGCATCCTGGAGAGCGCCGCCGCGCTGTTCGCCAGCAAGGGGGTCTCCGCCACCACGGTGCGCGAGATCGCCGACGAGGTGGGCGTCATCTCCGCCAGCCTCTACCACCACTTCGAGTCCAAGGAGGCGATCGTCGACGCGATCGTCTCGACCTACCTGGACGATCTGCGGGCGCGGTACAAGGCGGTGCTCGCGCTCGACGGGGATCCGCGCACCCGCCTGAACGAGCTGTTCCTGGCCTCGCTGGAGGTGGCGGAGCGGCACCCGCACGCGACCGAGATCTACCAGAACGACTTCAACTACCTGACCCAGATCGACCGCTTCGCCTACCTCAAGACCGCCGCGCGTGAGGTGCGGGCGACCTGGATGCAGGTCATCAACGCCGGCATCACGGAGGGCGAGTTCCGCTCCGACATCGACCCTAAGATCTTGTACCAGGCGATGCGCGACGCGCTGTGGCAGTCGGTGCGCCGGTTCAAGCCCACGCCCGCGTACCCGGTGAGCCGGCTGGCCCGCGAGTGCGCCTCCCTGTTCCTCGACGGCATCGGCGCCCGCCCTCCCGCGAAGGCCAACGGCCGCCGCTCGCGCTAGTCTCATGCCCGTCCCCGCAGCACCGGCTTGACCACCTTGCCGACGGCGTTGCGCGGCAACGCGCCCAGCAGCACGACCGAGCGCGGTACCTTGTAGTTGGCCATCCGCTCGCGGCAGAACGCGATCAGCTCGTCCTCGTCCGTCTCCGCGCCCGGCCGTACCACCACGAACGCGCGGCCCACCTCGCCCAGCCGCCCGTCGGGTACCCCGATCACCGCCACCTCCGCCACCGCCGGATGTCGCGCCAGTACCTGCTCGATCTCGGCCGGGTACGCGTTGAGCCCGCCCACGATGTACATGTCCTTGATACGGTCGGTGATGCGCAGGTTACCCCGCTCGTCGAGCACACCCACGTCGCCGGTGTGCAGCCAGCCGTCCGCGTCCACCGCCTCCCGGGTGGCCGCCTCGTCCTCGAAGTACCCGCGCATCACGTTGTACCCGCGCACCAGCACCTCGCCCGGTTCGCCCGCAAGCAGCGACCCGCCATCGGAGCCGGCGATCCGCACCTCCACCCCGTCCACGGCCCGGCCCGAGGTGGTCGCCACCGTGACCGCGTCGTCGCCGGGACGGCACATCGTCACCATCCCGCAACTCTCCGTCAGCCCGTACGCGGTGAGCACCCGCTCCAGCGCCAACTCCTGGTGCATCCGCTCGATCAGCACCACCGGTACGGTCGTCGCCCCGGTCACCGCCACCCGCAGGCTCGACAGGTCGTACTCCGCGCGGCGCGGGTGGTCCAGGATGGAGCTGTAGAGCGTGGGCGGCCCGGGCAGCACGGTGACCCGCTCGCGCTGCACCAGGGCCAGCGCGGCGTCCACGTCGAACACCGGCTGCGGCAGGATCGTCGCGCCGCGCAGCAGGCAGGCCAGGATGCCGGCCTTGTACCCGAATGTGTGCGAGAACGGGTTGAGCACCAGGTACCGGTCGCCCTCGCACAGCCCGGCCAGCTCGCTCCACGCGGTGTACATGCCCAGGGTCTGCCGGTGGGTGAGCATGGCCCCCTTGGGCTGCCCGGTGGTACCGGAGGTGAAGATGATGTCGCTCACGTCCCCGGCGTCCACGCCTCCGGGCAGCGGGCCGGGTGGGCCGTCCAGGAACCCGTCCCAGCCGAGTACCGGCCGGTGCGCGCTCTCCGGCACCGGGCCGATACACACCACAGTGGACAGTACGGGCAGTTCCTCGCCGTCCAGCAGCCCGACGTACCCGGTGTTGAGGAACCCGTCCTCGGTCACCAGCGCCCGTACCCGCGCCCGGCCCAGCACGTAGCCCGCCTCCGGGCCCTTGTACCGGGTGTTCATCGGTACCAGCACCGCACCGGCACTGACCGCGCCCAGCGCCGCGACCACCCAGCGCCAGCTGTTCGGCGCCCACACCGCGACCCGGTCGCCCGGACCGACGCCCTGCCCGGCCAGCGCGCGGGCGAACCGGTCGATCTCGCCGGCGAGCGCGGCGAAGTCCAGCCGCACGTCGCCGTCGACCACCGCCTCCCGCGCCGGGTAACTCTCCGCGCTGGCCCGCACCAGCTCGGGCAGAGTACGGGCTGCCAAGGGACCGCTCGCCATCGGCACAGCTTATCTACCGATCGCTCGTTTGGTAAGGTCCAGGGTGTGGCAGAGGCATACCTGGTGGACGCGGTACGCACGCCGGTCGGCCGGCGCGGCGGCGGGCTGCACGCGACCCACCCCGCAGACCTGGGCGCGCACGTGCTGGACGCACTGATCCACCGTACCGGCATCGACCCGGCCGAGGTCGAGGATGTCATCTTCGGCTGCGTCGACACCATCGGCCCGCAGGCCGGCAACATCGCGCGTACCTGCTGGCTCGCGGCCGGCCTGCCGGACGAGGTACCCGGCGTGACCGTGGACCGGCAGTGCGGCTCCTCGCAGCAGGCCGTGCACTTCGCCGCGCAGGCCGTCGGATCCGGCACCGCCGACCTCGTGGTGGCCGGCGGCGTCCAGCACATGAGCGGGGTACCCATCGCCTCCGCCATGACCGCCGGGCAGGCACTCGGCTACCCCGACCCGTTCTCCGGCTCGGCCGGCTGGCGGCGGCGCTACGGCGACCAGGAGATCTCCCAGTTCCGGGCGGCCGAGCTGATCGCCGAGAAGTGGGACCTGTCCCGCGCCGAACTGGAGGAGTTCGCGCTGGAGAGCCACGTGCGGGCCGCGACCGCCATCGACGAGGGCCGGTTCACCCGGGAGATCGTGCCGCTCGGCGAGGTGGACACCGACGAGGGGCCGCGCCGGGACACGTCACTGGCCAAGATGGCCGCGCTGCCCACGCTCACCCCTGGCGGCCGGATCACCGCCGCGGTCGCCAGCCAGATCTCCGACGGCGCCGCCGCGCTGCTGGTCGCCTCCGCGGACGCGGTGCGCCGGTACGGGCTGCGGCCGCGCGCGCGGATACACCACCTCAGCGCGCGGGCCGCCGATCCGGTCATGATGCTCACCGGCCCGATCCCGGCCACCGCGTACGCGCTGGGCCGCGCCGGGCTCGGCATCGGGGACATCGACCTGGTCGAGATCAACGAGGCGTTCGCCCCGGTGGTGCTCGCCTGGGTGCGCGAGACCGGCGCGGATCCGGCCCGGGTCAACCCCAACGGCGGGGCCATCGCGCTGGGCCACCCGCTCGGCGCCACCGGCGCGAGGCTGATGACCACCCTGCTGTACGAGCTGGAGCGCACCGGCGGCCGGTACGGGCTGCAGACCATGTGCGAGGGGGGTGGTACCGCGAATGTCACCATCATCGAGCGGCTCTGACCTAAGCGGGAAGGCGGCGCTCGTCACCGGCGGTACCAAGGGAATAGGCGCGGCGATCGCGGCCCGGCTGCGCGGCGCGGGCGCCGAGGTGG
>DATEJJ010000825.1:0-11206 GCA_035278125.1 Rugosimonospora sp. | reverse complement strand
GTCGCCGGCTCCGGCGTCGGGCGCCAGCCCGACCAGCGCGCCGGTCGCGGGGTTGACCGACGGGTACGTGCGCCCGGCCGCCACCAGGCTGCCATCGATGAGTAGCCGCCTGTCCATCGCCGCCCCTCCGAGAATGACGTTCTCAACTGACGAGAACTGTAGCAACACCAGCGCGCCCGCGTCACTTCCGGGAACGCCACGTGCGAGAGTAAGGTTCTCACATCCGGAAGGGAGATTCTTGTGGACGAGGCGGCACCGTGAAGACGGCCGTGGTGACCGGGGGCGGCTCCGGTATCGGCCTGGCCGTCGCGCGGCGCCTGAGCGCCGACGGGTACCACGTCGCGACCCTCGACCTCGAACCGCGCGGCGCGCCGTCCGGCCACGCGGCCGACGTATCCGATCCGTCCCAGGTGGACGCGGCGCTGGCGGCGGTACGCGCCCAGCTCGGCCCGGTGACGATCCTGGTGAACGCCGCCGGCATGGAGGGCTACAAGCGGTTCCAGAACCTGACATTCGAGGCGTGGCACCGCGTCATCGACGTCAACCTCAACGGGGTCTTCCACTGCGTCAAGGCGGTACTGCCGGACATGCTCGACGCGCGCTGGGGCCGGATCGTCAACATCTCCTCGTCCAGTACCCACTCGGGCCAGCCGTTCATGGCGCACTACGTGGCGGCCAAGTCGGCGGTCAACGGGCTGACCAAGGCGCTGGCGCTGGAACTCGGCCCGGCCGGCATCACGGTGAACGCGGTACCGCCCGGCTTCATCGACACGCCGATGCTGCGCCGGGCCGAGGCGGGGGAGCTGCTCGGCGGGACGGTCGAGGAGCACATCCAGCGCACCCCGGTACGCCGCGTGGGGCGGCCCGAGGACATCGCGTCCATGTGCGCGTACCTGGTGTCCGAGGAGGCCGGGTACATCACCGGCCAGATCATCGGGGTCAACGGCGGGCGGAACACGTGAGGACCGGCTTCGTCCTCGGCGCCGACCTGGGCGCCATCGACCGGGCGTGCGCGGTCCTGGCCGGCGAGCTGACCACAGGAGGAAGAACGTGAAGGTACGGGTCGACCCGGAGCGCTGCCAGGGCCACACGCTCTGCGCCATGATCGCGCCGAAGGTGTTCCAGCTGGACGAGATCGACGGCCACTCCTCGGCCCTGACCGACGACGTCCCCGCCGACCAGGAGGAGCAGGTACGCGAGGCCGCGCACTCCTGCCCCGAGCAAGCCATCATCCTCTCCTGACCGGAGGAAAGCCGTGCACCAGTATCACTTCGACCGGCACGCGCCGGAGTACCGCGAGCAGTTCGAGGCGGTCACCCAGGAGATGCAGGAGAAGTGCCCGATCGCGTGGAGCGACACCTACGGCGGGCACTGGGTCGCGGCGAGCGCGCACGCGGTCTTCGAACTCGCCCGCTCCGCGGAGTACCTGTCCAACGACAACGACCTGCACGGCGAGCGGCGCGGGTACAAAGGCATCTCCATCCCCACTCCGGAGCGGGCGAGCCGCGTGCGGGGCGGGTTCCTGGAGATGGACCCGCCGGAGCAGCGGTACTACCGGCAGGCGCTCAACCCGTACCTGTCCCCCGCGGCGATCGCCCGCTGGGTACCCGTCGTCGACGAGCTGGTACGCGCCTGCCTGGACGAGCGGATCGAATCCGGGCGGATCGACTTCGTGGACGACCTCGCCAACGTGGTACCGGCGGTGCTCACCCTGGCGATGATGGGCATACCGCTGGCGAACTGGGAGACCTACTGCGAACCGGCGCACGCCGCCATCTACACCAGGCCCGGCAGTCCGGACGCGGACCGGGTCGCGCAGCTGCACCAGGAGATGGGCATGGACCTGTTCAAGCAGCTCGCCCAGATCAAGGCCAGCCCCCGCCCCGGTCTGGTGGACGCGCTGGTCAAGCTGCGCATCAACGGCGAGCCCCAGCCGGACCTCGAACTCCTCGGCGTACTCGGGCTGCTCATCGGTGGCGGCTTCGACACCACCACCGCGCTCACCGCGCACGCGATCGAGTGGCTCTCCGAGAACCCCGGGCAGCGCGCGCGGCTGAGCCGGGAGCGGGACGCCCTGCTGGACAGCGCCACCGAGGAGTTCCTCCGGTTCTACACGCCGGCACCGGGCGACGGGCGTACCGTCTCGGCCGGGTGCGAGATCGCGGGTAACCAATTCCAGGAGGGCCAGCGGGTCTGGCTGTCCTGGGCGATGGCCAACCGGGACCCGTCCCTGTTCGCCGAACCCAACACCGTCGACCTGGCCCGCAAGGGCAACCGGCACCACAGCTTCGGGCTGGGCATCCACCGCTGCATCGGCTCGAACGTGGCGCGTACCGTGTTCAAGCGGATGATCGTGCAGGTGCTGGACCGGATGCCCGACTACCGGTGCGACCCGGCCGGCGCCATGCACTACGACACCATCGGCGTCATCAACGGCATGCGCCACCTGCCGGCCACCTTCACCCCCGGCCCCCGCATCGGCGCCGGGCTGGACGAGACCATCGCGCTGCTGCAACAGGTCTGCGACGAGCAGCGGCTGGCCGAGCCGGTGACCGCCCGGAAAGACGCGGCAAGGATCGCGCCCTGATGGTGCGGCCGCTGCCGCTGCTCACCGGCGAGAACGAGTTCTTCTGGACCTCGGGCGCGGATGGCCGGCTGCGGCTGCAGGAGTGCCAGGGCTGTACCGCGCTGATCCACCCGCCGCAGCCGGTGTGCCGGTACTGCCACGGGCACCGGCTCGGGGTACGGGTGGTGTCCGGGTACGCGACGCTCATCGGGTTCACGGTCAACCACCGGTTCGGCCTGCCCGGGCTGCCCGCGCCGTACGTGGTGGCGCAGGTCGCGGTCGAGGAGGACCCGCGGGTACGGCTGACAACCAACGCGGTCGGCTGCGACCCCGCACAGCTCGCGCTCGGGATGCGCATGGAGGTGGTCTTCGAGCACGTCGAGGACGTGTGGCTGCCGCAGTTCCGCCCGGTCGCCGGGCAGGGCGCGCCGGCACCGCTGCCGCCCGACGGGATCGAGCCGGACCAGGTGTCGCGGTACGTGCGCCCGATGGCCACCCCGCGCAGGTTCGAGGACGAGGTGGCCATCACCGGTATCGGCGCGTCGCAGCTCGGGCGCCGGCTGATGCGTTCACCGCTGGCGCTGACCATCGAGGCGTGCGAGCGCGCCGTCGCCGACGCCGGACTGTCCATTGCGGACATCGACGGGCTGGCGACCTACCCGGGCGCGGGGCAGGTGGCCGGGTTCGGCGAGGGCGGGCTCACCCTGCTGGAGGCGGCGCTCGGGATCCGGCCCACGTGGTTCAACGGCGGCGCCGAGACGTTCGGCCCGGGCGGCTCGCTGGTCGAGGCGATGCTCGCGGTGGCCGGCGGGCTGGCCCGGCACGTGCTGTGCTTCCGTACGGTGTGGGAGGCCACCTACGGGGAACTCGTGCGCACCGGCCGGATCGTGCCGCCCGGCGGGCGTACCGTGAGCTGGCTGGTACCCTTCGGCGCCACGTCGGCGGCGCACACCCTGGCGCAGAACGCGCAGCGGCACTTCCACCGGTACGGCACCACCCGGGAGACGCTGGGCTGGATCGCGCTCAACCAGCGCGCCAACGCCGCGCTCACCGAGACGGCGATCTACCGCGACCCGCTGTCCATGGACGACTACCTGACCGCCCGGCCCATCACCACACCGTTCGGGCTCTACGACTGCGACGTACCCTGCGACGCGTCCACCGCGGTCATCGTGTCCACAAAGGACGCCGCCCGGGACCTGGCGAAGCCGGCCGTGCTTGTGGAAGCCGTGGGTACCCAGATCATCGAGCGGGTCGAGTGGGACCAGAGCACGCTGACGCACGAGCCGCAGGTGCTGGGGCAGGCGGCGCACCTCTGGTCGCGTACCTCGCTGCGTCCGTCCGATGTGGACGTCGCGCTCCTGTACGACGGGTTCACGTTCAACTGCCTGTCCTGGATCGAGGCGCTCGGCTTCTGCGGTATCGGCGAGGCGAAGGACTTCCTCGACGGCGGCAAGAACATCGCCCGGGACGGGATACTGCCGCTGAACACCCACGGCGGGCAGCTGTCCCACGGGCGTACCCACGGCATGGGGTTCTTCCACGAGGCGGTGGTGCAGTTGCGCGGCGAGGGCGGCGCGCGGCAGGTGCCGGGGGCCCGGGTCGCGGTGGTCAGCGCCGGCGGCCTCACCCCCAGCGGCGTGGTGCTGCTGCGGGCGGACGCATGATCGCCGACGACACCGCGGTCGCGCCGCGCATCGTCGACGTGCAGGGCATCCCCATGTCCGCGCTGGTGGCCGAGGCACGCCGGCCGCGGGCGGTGGTGGTGGCGCTGCACGGCGGCGCGTCGACCTCGCGCTACTTCGACTGCCCGGACCGGCCGCGCCTGTCGCTGCTGCGGGCCGGCGTGGCGCTCGGGTTCACCGTGGTCGCGCTGGACCGGCCCGGCTACGGCAGTTCACTGGGGTACGCGGAGCGGATGGGCCCGCCGGCCCGCCGGGTCGAGCTGGCCTACGCGGCCGTGGACAAGCTGCTCGCGTCGCGGTCCCGCGGTGCCGGGGTGTTCCTGCTGGCCCACTCGATCGGCTGCGAACTCGGCCTGCGGATGGCGACCGACGGGCGTGGCGCGGAGCTGCTGGGCGTCGAGCTGGCCGGCACCGGGCGGCAGCACCACCCGGCCGCGCGGGACATCATGCAGTCCTGGCAGCTGGACCCGGAGTGGCCCCGCCGCACGAGCCGCACCGGCCTGCGCGAGCTGCTGTGGCACCCGGCCCACCTGTACCCGGACGAGCTGGTGGGCGGTGCCCGGATCGCGGCGCCGGGGCCGGCGTACGAGGCCGCCGTGGTGGAGCGCTGGGCGGCCTACGACTTCCCGGAGCTGGCCGCGAAGGTGACGGTACCGGTGCACTTCACGCTCGGCGACCACGAACGCGTGTGGCGCTCCGGGCCGGCCGCGCTCGCCGAGCTGGCCGCGCTGTTCGGCGCGGCGCCCCGGGTCGCCGTGCACGAGCAGGCCCGCGGCGGGCACAACCTGAGCCTGGGGCTGACGGCGCTGGCGTACCACCTGACGGTGCTGTCCTTTGTGGAGGAGTGCGTGGTGGACGCCGCGCGGTCGGGTCGGAGGTGACGTGGTGGACGTGCATGTGGTCGCGCCGCTGCTGCTGCGGGCGGTGATCGGTGTCACGATGGTCGCGCACGGGCTCAACCACTGGCGCGGCGGCGGCCGCATCGCGGGTACCGCGCGCTGGTTCACCGGGCTGGGCCTGCGGTACGGGCGCCTGCAGGCGTGGCTGAGCGTGCTGACCGAGGTGGGCGCCGGCGCGCTGCTGGTGCTCGGGCTACTGACCCCGCTGGCGTGCGCGGCCGTCATCTCGGTGATGCTGGTCGCCGGCCTGCTGGCGCACCGGCCGCACGGGTTCTTCGTGTTCCGCGAGGGGTACGAGTACGTCCTCGTGCTCGCGGTGACCTCGCTGGTACTGGCGATGCTCGGACCGGGCCGGCTGTCGCTGGACCACGCGGGCCGGATCGAGGTGACCGGCTGGGCGGGCGGCGGCATCGCGCTGGGCGTGGCGGTGGCGGCGACCGCCGGCCTGCTCGCCGCGTGCTGGCGACCACGACCGTCCACGGTGGACACGGCAGCGGAGGTGTCCTGATGCGCGTCGGGTTCATCGGGCTGGGCAGCCAGGGCGGCCCGATGGCGCGCCGCATCGTCGAGGCGGGTCACCCGACCACGCTGTGGGCGCGCCGTCCCGCCGCGCTGGAGCCGTTCGCGGATACCGCCGCCGCGGTCGCGGACTCCCCCGCGTCACTGGCTGCCGCGAGCGACCTGGTCTGCGTGTGCGTGGTGGACGACGCCGGTGTGGCGGAGGTGGTCGGGGAGGTGCTGTCCGGGCTGGGCGCGGGCGGGATCGTCGCGGTACACAGCACTGTCCACCCGGACACCTGCCGCCGGCTGGCCGCGACGGCCGCGACCCGTGAGGTGTCCCTTGTGGACGCTCCGGTGAGCGGGGGCGGCGTCGCGGCCGCGGCGGTGCGGCTACTGGTGATGGTGGGCGGCGAGGCGGATACCGTCGACCGGTGCCGGCCGGTGTTCGCGGCGTACGCGGACCCGGTCGTCCACATGGGACCGGTCGGCGCCGGCCAGCTCACCAAGCTGCTCAACAACGTGCTGTTCACGGCGAACCTGGCGACGGCGGCCGGCACGCTCGCGCTCGGGCGGCAGCTCGACGTGGACCCGGGCCGGCTGGCCGAGGTGCTCGGGCACGGCACCGCGAACAGCTTCGCGCTGGGCCGGATCGCCGACGCCGGCGGCACCCTCGACCGGATCGCCGCGCACGCGGGCGGCCTGCTACGCAAGGATGTTCGCCTGGTTACCGAGGTTGCCGGCGAGGCGGGCGCGGGTACCGGCGCGGTGCTCGCGGCGGCCGAGACGGCACTGGATCTCATGAAGGTGGGCCCTCATGGTGCTTAAGCGAGTCCTGGTGACCACGGTCGCCATCGTCCTGGCGGTCGCGTCCGCCGCCGACGCGCAGGCGAGCACCGGGGGTCCCGCGGTGTCCGGCCCGGTGACCGGTGGGCGCGGCGCGATCGTGCTGCAGTCGACCACGTTCGACCTGGCGAGCGTCGGGTACACGCAGTCCGAGTACTTCGTGTCCGGCGCCGCCACCTCGTTCGCGGCGGCCGCGCCGCTGGGCACGGACGGGCGGTGGCGGGTGGCACCGGCGAGCACGGCGCCGTACACCACCCGGATCGTCGTGTACCGGCCCAGCAATCCGGCCCGCTTCAACGGCACCGTCGTGGTGGAGTGGCTGAACGTCAGCGGCGGGCTGGACGTGCCACCGGACTGGCTGCTCGCGCACAACGAGTTGATCCGTGACGGCTTCGCCTGGGTCGGTGTCTCCGCGCAGGCGGTGGGCGTGGCCGCGGACAAGGCGGCGGACCCGGTGCGGTACGCGGCCCTGTCCCACCCCGGGGACAGCTACTCGTACGACATCTACTCGCAGGCCGGGCGCGCGGTGCGTACCGCCGCCGCCACTGTCCTCGGTGGACTGCGCCCGCGCGCCGTGCTCGCCGAGGGCGAGTCGCAGTCCGCATTCCGCCTCACCACGTACATCGACGCGGTACAGCCGCTCGCCCGCGCGTACGACGGGTTCCTGGTGCACAGCCGCGGGGGTGGCGGCGCGGCGCTCTCGCAGGCACCGCAGGCGGACGTACCCACCCCGGCGGTGGTGCACCTGCGCGACGACCTGCGGGTACCGGTGCTCGCCGTGGAGACGGAGACGGACCTGCTGGTGCTCGGGTACCTGGCGGCGCGGCAGCCCGATACGCGGGGCTTCCGGCTGTGGGAGCTGGCGGGCACCGCGCACGCGGACGACTACCTCGCCAACCTCAGCTTCGGCGACAACGGCGGCGGGGCGGTCGCCGCCCAGGCGTTCGCGGCGATGCTCAACCCGCCGACCGGTACCATCGCGTTCACCTGCGGGCAGCCGCTCAACACCGGCGAGATGCACTACGCGCTGGACACCGCGCAGTACGCGCTGAACCGCTGGGTACGGGCGGGGGTGCCGCCGGCCCGGGCGCCGCGCCTGCGGGTGGACACATCGGGTACCGCGCCCGCGTTCGTGCTCGACGCCAACGGGAACGTCCAGGGCGGAGTACGCACACCGGCCGTGGACGTACCGTTGGCCAGGCTCTCCGGGCTCGGCCAGTCGGGGTCGGCGTTCTGCTTCCTGTTCGGCACCACGGCACCGTTCAGCCCCGCGAAGCTCGCGCAGCTGTACCCGACCCACGCGCGGTTCGTCGCGCGCTGGGCCGGTGACGCGGTATCCCTGGTGCGGCGCGGGTTCCTCCGCCCGGCCGACGCGGCGGAGCTGATCGCGGTGGCGGTACGGTCGGGGGTCAGCCGGTGACCCGCGCCCGCAGTACCCCCTTCTCCACCTTGCCGCTCGCGTTGAGCGGGAGTTCGGCGATGACCTCGACGGCCCGGGGCACCTTGTAGTTGGCCATGTAGTCGCGGCACCAGGCGATGATGCCGTCCCCGTTGGTCGCCGCTGCCTCCGGGCGCAGCACCACGAACGCCATGCCCACCTCGCCCAGCCGCGCGTCGGGCACGCCGATGACCGCCGCGCGGCTGACGGCGGGGTGGCGGAGCAGCACGTTCTCGATCTCCGCCGGGTACACGTTGAAGCCGCCCACGATGAACATGTCCTTGATCCGGCCGACGATGCGCAGCCGCGCGTCGCTGTCCAGCAGGCCGAGGTCACCGCTGCGCAGCCAGCCGTCGGGCGACAGGGCCGCACGCGTCCCGTCCGGATCGTCGAGGTACCCGAGCATGGTGCTGGGGCCGCGGAACAGGATCTCGCCGATCTCGCCGCCCGGCAGGCCCGCGCCGTCCTGGCCCACGATCCGGATCTCGAAGCCGGGGCGGGCCCGGCCGACCGTGGTGGCGATGGCGGCGAACGGGTCCCCCGGCCCGGTGCTGGACGCGGTGCCGCCCTCGGTCATCCCGTACCCGGAGATGACCGTGGCGAACGGGAGTTCGTCGTGGACGCGCCGGATCAGCTCGACCGGGATGTCGGCGGCGCCGGTGACCGCCACCCGCAGGCTCGACAGGTCGTACCGGTCCCGCTCGGGATGGTCCAGTATGGACTGGTACAGCGTGGGCGGTCCAGGTAGGACAGTCACCCGGTCCGCCTGCACGCGCCGGAGCACACTGTCCACATTGAACACCGCCTGCGGCAGCATGGCCGCGCCGGCCGCCACGCAGGCGAGGATGCCGGCCTTGTACCCGAACTGGCTGAAGTACGGCGGGATCATCAGGTACCGGTCGGTGGCGCGCAGGCCGGTCATGGCCACCCAGTCCGTGCCGCAGTACAGCGTGCGCCCGTGCGCCATGACCACCCCCTTCGGCACGCCCGTGGTACCCGAGGTGAAGAGGATGTCGGAGACGTCGCCCGCACCCAGCGCGGCGCAGCGCCGGCGTACCTCCACCCGCGTGCCCGCGTCGGCGCGCGCGGTGAAGTCACTCCAGGACTCGGCCCCGTCCGGTACCTCGCCGTGGGCCACCACGACCGTATCCAGCCGGGGCAGCGCCACACCGGCCGCGCGCAGCATCGCGAGGTAGTCGGCGCCGAGGAAGTCGGTGACCGCGACCAGCGCCCGTGCCCCGCTGCGGGCCAGGATCTCGGCGGCCTCCGGCCCCTTGAAGCGGGTGTTGATGGGCACGAGCACCGCGCCGGCCTGGAACAGCCCGAGACAGGCGACGATCCACTCCGCACTGTTGAACGCCCAGATCGCCACCCGGTCGCCCGGCCGGATTCCCCGCGCGACGAGTGCGGCGCCGAACGCGCGGGACGCCTCGAGCAACTCCCCGTAGGTGAGGCGGGTCGCGCCGTCCGAGACCGCGAGGCGGTCCGGGAACCGCTCGGCCGCCGCCTGCGTCAACGCGGGGATCGTGCTCGCCGCCATTGCTCGCCTCCTGCACGCTGAATCGCTCTACCGGCCCGCCGGCGGGGACGGCAGGCCGAGAAGGCGGGTCGCCACCAGGTTGCGCTGGATCTCCGAGGTGCCGCCCATGACGCTCTGCGCCCGGCTGTACAGGTACAGCTTGAGCCACGTGTCGTCGCCGCCGCCGTGCGCCGCACCGCCGACCGCGAGCGCGGCGTGCCCGACCGCCTGCTCCACGGCCGTCATGAGCAGCTTGTCGACCGAGCCCTCCGGCCCGTCGGCGGCGCCGTCGAGCCGGTCCGACAGCCGGCGCCGCACGTGCAGCCGCAGCATGTCCGCCTCGACCACGGCCCAGGCGAGGTCGCGCAGGGCTTCGGCGCCGTACCGCGCCGGCGCCGCGCGTACCTGCCGGGCCAGCTCCGCCACGGTCTTGCTGTACCGCGCGACGTAGCCCAGCTGGCTCGGCTCGCGCTCGTGGCTCACGATGGTCATCGCCAGCCGCCAGCCCTCGCCCGGCGCGCCGACCATGTTGGCCGCGGGTACCCGGGCGCCGTCGAGGATGACCTCGCCGAACTCCTTGGTGATCCCGTTGATCATCCTCAGTGGACGGCGGGTCACACCCGGTTGCCGCATCGGCAGCGCGAACGCGGACAGGCCACGGTGCCTGGGCGCGTCCGGGTCGGTACGCGCGAGCAGCAGGCACCACTGCGCGTCATCGGAGTAGCTGGTCCACACCTTGTGCCCGGTGACGAGGTACCCGTCGCCGTCGGGGCGGGCGCGGGTGCGCAGGGCGGCGAGGTCGGAGCCGGCCTCCGGCTCGCTGAAGCCCTGGCACCAGCGGTCCCGCCCGCTGACGATGCCGGGCAGGAACCGGTGCCGGATGCCGTCGCTGCCGTGCCGGAGGATGCCCTCCACGAGGTACCCGACGCTCGGCCGGGGCGGCGCGCCCGCCACCGCCAGCTCCTCGTCCACGATGACGTCGTACCCGGTGGACAGTCCCTGCCCGCCGGCCTCCACCGGCCAGGACATCCCGAAGAAGCCGGCGTCGTAGAGCGACCGGTGCCAGGCGGCCTGCCCCGCCCAGTAATCGTCCGATGTGGACGATGCCGGGAGGCGCGGGTTGTTGTCCCGCAGCCAGTCCCGCAGCCGCGTGCGGAAGGCCGCCTCCCCGGGCGAGTCACGGTAGTCCACGGGCCGGTCCGATCCCCTGGTGTTCGAGTACCCGCGCCAGGCTGGCGCCCACGCCGCCGAGAAGGTCGGCGGAGAGCAGGGCGCGGCGCAGGTACACGTGGACCAGGCACTCCCAGGTGTTACCGATCCCGCCGTGCACCTGGATGGCGGCCTCGCACCCGGCCAGCCCGGCCCGGGCGCAGTACGCCTTCGCCGTCGCGGCCGCGACGAGGGCCTCGCCGGGCGGGAGGGCGTCCACCGCCCACGCGGCGTGCCGCGCCACGCTGCGCGCTCCCTCCAGGGCGACGTACGCGTCCGCCAGGCGGTGCTGGACGGCCTGGAACGAGCCGACGGGTACGCCGAACTGGTGGCGGACGCCGGCGTAGTCGGCGGCGAGCCGGAGCGCGCCGCGCATGACGCCGACCAGGTCGGCGCAGGCGAGCGCCAGCCCGAGGCTGGTCCAGCGGGCGAGATCTGTCGCGGTCAGCACCCGGGCCGGCCCGGGCAGGGTGACGGCCGCCGCCGGATCGACGGCGCTCACGGCACGGGTGAGGTCCGTCGTGGCGGCGGCGCTCGGCACGCTCA
>DATEJJ010000824.1:0-17644 GCA_035278125.1 Rugosimonospora sp. | reverse complement strand
GGGGCCCAGATGGGTCCGCGCCAGTATCCGTCGGCCTGGTAGTGGGGTGAGGACGGGTGTTCGGTGGCCAGTCCGTATGGGGTGAGGTGTGCCTCGATCCGGCCGGCTAGCGCGGTGCGGGTGGTGGCGGGCAGGTCGGGGCCGAGCACGATGGGCATGAGGTCGAGCAGGCTGGTGCTGCTCCAGGTGTGTCCGGATGCGACGGCGCGCGCGACGTACCTGTCGCTGGTCCAGAGGGCGCTGGTCATTTCGGCGGTGATGTGGTCGGCGGTCCGGGTCCAACTGGTGGCGTGGTCGTGGCGGCCGAGGCCGGCGGCGAGGGTGGCGAGTTCGCGGAGTTGCAGGATGAGGAAGGCGGCGAGGTCGGCGGTCTGGATGAGGCGGTGGGGGTCGAAGGTGGTGGCGTTGTCCCAGCCGCTGTCGTTGCCGTGGTGGTAGTGGGGTAGGTGTTGTGTGGGGGCGCGGCGGTGGGTGAGCCAGAAGGTGGTCCAGTCCGCGAGGGGTTGGTAGATCTCGGTCGGGTCGATGGGGGTGGGGAGTTGGTGGCGTAGTTGGTGGAGCGTCCAGCCGTGGATGGGTGGTTTGACGAAGTTGTAGAGGATCTCGGAGTGGGTGACGGAGTCGGGGAGGGCGCCGGTGGGGTCCTGGTGGTCGAAGGGGAGCCGGAACTGGTGCCAGGCCAGGTCGGGTGCGCCGGGGGCGAGGGCGAGGGCGTTGAAGCAGTGGTCCCAGCTCCATACCTTGTCCATCCAGTGTTTGGACATGAGTACGGCGGGTCGGGTGAGGAAGCCGGCGGGGCGGACGGTGGCGGACCAGAGGACGTAGGCGGCGAGGGCGGCGGCGGGGGTTTCGGTGCTGCGCCAGGGGGCGACCGCGTCGAGGAAGGTGCGGAATTCCTGTGCGGTGGCCGCGGCGAGCGCGTCGAAGGATTGGGTGGGTGTGTAGGGTTGGCGTGCCGACTCGTACTCTTCGATGGCGATTTCCCACGCTCCGCCGGCGGGGAGGTGGACGGCGCGTGGTGTTTCTCCGGTCGCTTCGGCGCCGATGACCGAGCACTGTCCATGGAGGACGGTGATGCGGTAGCGGCGACCGGTCTCGTACACGGTGTAGACGGCGGAGCCGTCGATGGGGTCGCGGTACAGGTAGGCGCCGCGGAACGGGGTGAGGCGGGGGTCGGCGGCGGCCAGTTGTAGCCCGAGTCCGGTGCCGCGTATGCGGATGGTGTCGGTGCCGTGGTAGGTGGCCTCGATCCGGCCGGTCTGGTGGCGCCAGGTCAGTTGGGCGGGTGTCGCGTCGATGGTGGCCGGCGCGCGGGTGTCCCCGGCGAGGGGGACCAGCCGCAGTACCGGGTGCAGCCGGGTCTGGTGGGAGACGAGGTGCAGGTCCTCCGCGTATGTCTTTTCGCCGATGACGGGGGAGAGGTTCAGCCAGGATCCGTGGTAGCTGAACGGTATCTCCTGGATGGAGAAGGCTGGCCCCGATCGGGCGAGGGTCATGGACATGCTCGCTTTCAGTCTTTGACCGCGCCCGCGGTGACGCCGGCCGCGACGTAGCGTTGCGCGATGATGAGCAGGGCGGTGGCGGGGATGGACGCGGCGACGGCGGTGGCCATGATGGCGTTCCACTGTTGGTTGTTGTTGCCGATGTAGTGGTAGATGCCCAGGGTGATGGGCTGGTGGGCGCCGCCTTGGTCCAGAGTGGACGCGAAGATGAAGTCCGACCAGGCCCAGAGGAAGGTGAACAGGCAGACGGTGACGGTGGCGTTGCGGCTGACCGGGAGTACCACCGACCAGAAGGTGCGCAGGCGCCCGGCGCCGTCGGTGGTGGCGGCTTGCATGAGTTCTTCGGGGATGCCGGACATGAACGCGGTGTAGATGAGGACGCCGAACGGGACGGCGATGGTGGAGTCGGCGACGATGAGGCCGGGCAGGGTGTTGACCAGGCCGGCGGTGAGGTAGATGGCGTAGAAGCCCATGGCCATGATGATGCCGGGGATCATCTGTGCGATGAGGAGGACGAAGCTGAGTACGCCGCCGCCGCGCGGGCGCAGTTTCGCCATTGAGTATCCGGCCGGTGCGGCCAGCAGCAGGGTGAGCGCGACGGTGCCGATGCCGACGACGAGGCTGGTGGCGAGGTAGGGCAGTTGCTGGTGGAGTACGGCCCGGTAGCCGTCGAGGGTGCCGTGCAGGGGGAACCAGTAGGGCGGGGTGCGGCGCATGTCCTGATCGCGGGTGAACGACACGTTGATCATCCAGTAGACGGGGAAGAGCATCGCCGCGGTGAGTACCAGCCCGATCGCGGTCTTCCACCACCGGGCGCGGCGGGTCACGACGGGCCCTGCTGTCGTTGGACGCGGATGTAGACCAGCCCGAAGGCCAGCGCCATGAGGATGAGCAGGTTGCCGACCGCGGCGGCGGGGCCGAAGGCGGGCAGCAGGTTGCCGAAGCCCAGCCGGTAGGACCAGGTGGCGAAGGTGGTGGAGGAGTCGGTCGGGCCGCCGCGGGTCATCACCCAGATGATGTCGAACACTTTGAGGGTGTAGATGAGGCCGAGCAGGATGGTGATGGCGCAGACCGGTCGCAGCAGGGGCAGGGTGATGCGCCAGAACTTCTGCCATCCGGTGGCGCCGTCGAGGGCGGCGGCCTCGTGCAGGTGCCCGGGGACGGCCTGGAGTCCACTGTAGAGGATGACAAGGTTGAACGGGATACCGATCCAGATGTTGGCGATGGTCACCGAGACCAGCGACCAGCGGGGTGAGGTGAGCCAGTTCACCGGTGCGACGCCCAGGCCGTGCAGGGCCGCGTTGATGATGCCGGAGTCGCTGTTGAGCATCCAGGACCAGGTGGACGCGGAGACGATCAGCGGGAGCAGCCACGGCACCAGGAACAGGGCGCGCAGCGTGACCGACAGCCGGAAGTGCTGGTGGAAGAACACGGCCAGGCCCATCCCGAGGCTGAACTGCACGGCGATCGAGGCCAGGGTGAAGACCAGCGTGTGGGCCAGTGCCGGGGCGAAGGTGGGGTCGTGCACCACGGTGCGGTAGTTGGCCGCACCGGTGAACGGGGCGCCGCCTTGGACGAAGGAGCGCACGGTGTAGTGGCGCAGGCTCAGGTCCAGGTTGCGGTAGAGCGGGTAAGCGTAGAACGCGGCCAGATAGGCCACCACTGGGGCGCAGAACGCCCACCCGGCCAGCTGCCGCCGCCAGGCGCCCGCCGGCCGTCGCCGGTGGCGGGGCCGGGGTGGGGCCGCACCCCGCGCCCCACCCCGGTCGATCAGTTGCGGTACCACCGTCACTTGGTCGCGGCCGCGGCGGTCTGCTGGGCGGCGGACAGCGCCGCCTGCGGCGTCTTCGCGCCCGACAGCGCCGCCTGGACCGCGTTCCACATCGGCTCGGAAATCTTCGGGTACCTGGTGCCCAGGTTGTCGCCGGTACGCCCCTTGGCCGCCGCCACCGCGTCCACCCACACCGTCAGGTCCGCGTTGGCGGCCACCTGCTTGTCCTGTACCGCTGTGATGGGGGCGATGTACGACAGGGTGGTGTCGGTGGACAGCAGGTTGTCCGGGCTGGCCAGGCAGGTCACCAGCTTCTCCGTGGTGGTGTAGCGGGCGGTGTCCTTCTGCACCGGTACGGTGACGAATTCGCCACCGGTGGGTGCCGGGGCGGTACCGCCGCTGGCGGCCGGGACGGGGATGATGCCGTACCCGAAGCCGGCCTTCTTCGCGTTGCCCAGTTGCCAGGTGCCGTTTTCGGCGAAGGCGTACTGCCCGGTGGCGAACTCCTGCCAACTGGTGGTCTGCGTGTTGGTGATGACCGAGTTGGGGGCGTACCCCCGCTTCAGCCAGCCGGTCCACAACGCCAGCGCCGAGACGCCCGGGGCCGAGTCGAGCTGGGTCAGCTGCGCGCCGGCACCCCAGAACCAGGGCAGGAACTGGAAGCTGCCCTCCTCGGTACCGATGGCGGAGAATGTGATGCCCTTCTTGCCGGCCGCCTTCACCTTGGCCAGGGCCGCGGTCAGCGACGTCCAGTCTTTCACCTGCGCGGGATCCACGCCGGCGGCCTGTAGCACGGCCTTGTTGTAGTACAGGGCGAGGGTGTTGGCGCCGATCGGTACGCCGTAGGTCTTGCCGCCGCTCTGCCCGGCGCCGAGCAGGTTGGGCAGGAATGCCGTGGTGTCGATCTTCGTGTCGTCGGTGGTGGCGAGCACGCCACCGTCGGCGAGGGTGGACACCACCGGGTTGTCCACGATCAACACGTCCGGGGCGTTGCCCTGCTGCGCGGCGAGCAGCACCTTGCTGGTCAGGTCGGTGGTGTCGAACGCGGTCCGGTTGACGGTCACCCCCGCGCCGGTACCGCACCGGGTGAGCAGCTGCACCCAGGCCGAGGCGCCGTCGAACTGCGGGTACGGGTCCCAGATCGTGTAGGTGCCGCCGCCGGAGGCGCCGGCCGTGGTGCCGCTGGACGTGGACGAGGAGCAGGCGGCGAGGCCGCCGGCCAGGGCGGTGGCGGCCACACAACTGGCGACCAGCCGCCGGATCAGTGAGGTTTTCATGGTTCGCCTCTCGAAGACGGGTGCCGACCGGCCGGGGACGGACGGAGTCCGGCGGGGCGGTCGAGAAGTGCGTGCGTCGAACCGATTCACCGAATCGGTTCGACGCACCATATGCGCGCTGGGCGGACAGGTCAAGGGGCCCCAAGCGGTCCGCGTTGACATTCAGCTAGGGCAGCACCTAGGCTTCTGCGAACCGGTTCGACATAGCGGGTATGCAAGACCTGGCCAGCCGGCGAGAATGGCGGGTCAGCCGGAACCACGAACCGATTCGTCAGGGAGCAGCGCTGTGAACATCGGGGAGATCGCCCGCCGTGCCGGGGTGTCGCGCAGCACCGTGTCGTACGTGCTCAGCGGCAAGCGCGCGGTATCCGACGCGACCCGCCGCCGCATCCAGGAGGTCATCGACGAACTCGACTACCGGCCCAACGCCAGCGCCCGGGCGTTGAAGGAGGGCCGTACCCGTACCCTCGGACTGGTCATCCCCCCGGCCCGGCAGCGGCTGACCGACATGCAGCTGGGCTTCGTGGCCAGCGTGGTCGAGGCCGCCGCGCAGGCCGACCTGGACGTGCTGCTGTCGCCCTCGGGCGGCGACCACGACCGCTCCTTTGAGCGGATCATCAGCGGCCGCCGGGTCGACGGCGTCATCCTGATGGAGATCCGGCTGGAGGACGCGCGGGTGGCCCGGCTGCGGCAGACCCGGCTGCCGTTCGTCACCATCGGCCGCACCGCCCACCCCGCGGAGACCTGCTGGGTGGACGTGGACTACGCCACGTTGATCGGCCGCTGCGTCCACCACCTCGCCGACCTCGGGCACCGGCACATCGCCCTGGTCAACCGCTCGGCCGAACTGGTGGCCGCCGGCTACGGGCCGGGGCACCGCGCCCTGGCCGGGTTCGCCGCGGCGGTCGCCGAACGGGGTCTGGCCGGCATCGACGTGTGCTGTGCCGACGACGCCACCGCGGGGGAGGCGTGCGTCGCGGAGCTGCTCACCACCCACCCCGAGGTGACCGCGATCGCGACCATCAACGAGGCGGCACTGCCCGGCCTCGGTCGGGGGCTGGAGCGTGCCGGCCGGGTGGTACCGCGCGACTTCTCGATCGCCGGGGTCGCCGCCCGGCACTGGGCGCAGGACGCGCGGCCACCGCTGACCGCCGCCGACGTCCCCGCGCTGGAGATGGGTGCCGCAGCGGTCGAACTGCTGCGGGAGCGCATCGCCGCACCGCACACCCCACCCCGGCAGCTGCTGCTGGCCCCACCGATCTCGCTGCGCGGCAGCACCGGACCCGCACCCGCTGGGTAAACACCACCACTCCGCGCCACACCCCTGGAGCGATCATGTACAAGCCCATCAAGACAACCGTCCTGGCGGCCGACGTCAGTGGGGTGTCCACCGCTGCCGGCGCGGTGATCCACCAATGCACCTGCGACGCGGCGGGCTGCGCACCGGATCCACCGTGGCCCTCAACTTCAGCGTCTCGGTACCCCAGACCGGAGTCTACGACCTGTCCGTGTTCGCCAACTCCCTCAACACCTACGGCCTGATCGCCGACCAGGGCTCCACCAACGTGTTCCTGCGCGTCGACGGCGCCGCCGAGCAGGAGCTCTACCTTCCGTTGGGCTACAAGTGGGTGGTCTGGGACCACACCGACACCACCGTGCGGCTGAGCAAGGGAGACCACACCCGTCTCCGGCGCCGGCGGGGCCACACTCACCCCGGGCGGGTCCGCGACATTCTGGGTGTACGCCCCGGCGGACGGCGAAAACACCATCCACGTGGACACGCTCGGCGCAGGCGAGGGTGCCCTCATCGTGAACGGGCAACCGATCGGTACGGTCCGCAACGCCACCGACGTCACGGTGTTCCTGTCCGGCGGCGTCAACAAGGTGACCGTGACGGGTCGCTCAGGTCGGTTGTTCCTGGACCGGCTACGGGTCCAACCCAGCGCCGGAACACTGATTTCCCGATGGTACGGAGCGGAAGACGCGACCCTCACCGGCAGCGCGACGGTGACCGCGTACACACTGGCCCGTGGCGGCAAGGCCGTCACCGGCGTCGGCGGCCCACCCGGCAACGGCAACGCCCTGACCTTCGCCGCCACCGCACCGGCGCCGGGCATCTACGCGCTGACCGTGCGCTACAGCAACCCGGAACAGTCACCCGCATCCCACTACAATCCCGATCCGCTGGCCCGCCACGCCGACATCAGTGTCAACGGCGCCCCACCGCACCGGGTCCTGTTCCCGCACACCTTCCACGCCAACAACTTCTGGACCCTCACCCTCCCGATCCGGTTGGCGGCCGGGCACAACACGATCCGCTTCACCGCCGCCGAACCACCCGACTTCGACGGCACCACCTACACCTCCGACCGCTACCCCGACCTGGACCTACGCTCGGCGTACGCCCCCGTCATCGACGCGATCGGCATCACGCCGTACACAGCGCGACAGCGACGCAGCTGACCACCGTGCCGCGACGAACGGTGCGGAACGGTCTCGGCAGGACGGCGTTCACCCGCACGCTCATTCAGGTGCGGGTCGCGACTCGTGCTCCCCAGAGTCGTCAGGGTGACGTCTCGTGTCGACGGACTACCCGCTGGACGCGAGGGTCGGGGACAATCCAGATGACCGCCACGCCGACGAAGCAGCCCATGGCGATCCACACCCCGACATGTGCGTTCATGAGGGCGCTGAGGATGCCGACGAGGTAGAACACGGCGGAGATCTTGCCCTTGACGTCGGCGCCGATGGCCTCCCGCAGCGGCGACTGCGGTCCCTGGTGCCGGATGATGACAGTCTGCAGCACGAGGTATCCCGCGGACGCCGCGAGCAGGTTCACGCCATAGGTGAGGACCGGCGTCTGCGCCATCTTCGATTCGTCTACCCAGGCGGTGGTGAAAGGGAACAGTGACAGGAGGAACAGCAGCGCGAGGTTGGCCCACAACACGCCACCGCTGACCCGCCGGACCAGATGGAACATCGAGTGGTGGTTGTTCCAGTAGATGGCCACATAGGTGAAGCTGAGGAGATATGTGAGCAGTCCCACGCCGGTGGTATGGACGAGGTCGGACAGGTGGTGTCCTTCCGGCACCTTCAACTCCAGCACCATGATCGTGATGATGATGGCGAGCACCCCGTCGCTGAGTGCTTCCAGCCTGCTTGTCGTCACCGTGTTCGCCGTCCCTCTTCTTGGGTTGCTCCGCCGCGCTGATTATTCACGGCTTGCCGGTGCTACCCGACCAGATCGGTGAGGGTCTTGCCGTGGGGTCGCGGCCTCGGTGCGTAGCAGGGCGACGGTGGTGGCGGCGTCGTCCCAGTTCGGGGTAGAGGTCGTCGGCGCGGTGGTCGAGGTTCAGGGGTGATCCTGGCGCGCCGCGAGGCCAGGAAATCCGGGACGTCGTCCCGGTTGTCCGCGACCCCACGGTACGGGGCGGCCCGCACCGCTGGGGGGTTCTGTCGTTACCTGGTTCGACAGGTCCTCCCATCCGGCGTTCGCGGCCGGTTCGATAGACGGCGACAGGACTGGGCGGCGGGGATGGGCACGCCGTCACCGTCCTGCTGACCGGCTCCACCACTGATGATCTAGGTCCAGGGAGAACTCACATGCATGTCCGCACACTCGGTCGTGACCTACAGGTTTCGGCCATCGGTCTGGGCGCCATGGGCATGTCCCAGAGCTACGGCCCCAACCCTGGCAGCCGTGAAGACATGATCGGTGTCCTGCGCGACGCGGTCGACCGCGGTGTCACCTTCTTCGACACCGCCGAGGTCTACGGCCCGTACGTCAACGAAGAACTGGTCGGCGAGGCGCTGGCGCCGGTACGGGATCGGGTGGTCATCGCGACCAAGTTCGGCTGGAACATCGTTGACGGCAGGATGGTCGGTACCGACTCCCGCCCGGAACAGATCCGTCGGGTCGCCGACGCCAGCCTGCGGCGGCTGCGCACCGACGTGATCGACCTGTTCTACCAGCACCGGGTCGACCGTAACGTGCCCATCGAGGACGTCGCCGGCACGGTCGCCGAACTCGTCGAGGCGGGCAAGGTCCGCTACTTCGGTCTGTCCGAGGCGGGGGGCGGTACCATCCGCCGGGCCCACGCCGTCCACCCGGTCACCGCCGTCCAGTCGGAGTACTCGCTGTGGACCCGCGACCCGGAGGCCGAGGTGCTATCCGTATGCGCGGAACTGGGTATCGGGTTCGTCCCGTTCTCGCCGCTGGGCAAGGGCTTCCTGACCGGTACCGTCGAGCGCACCCGGACGTTCACACCCGGCGACATCCGTGCCACCATCCCCCGGTTCACCCCGGACAATCTGGCCGCCAATCACGCGATCGTCGAACACGTCCAAGCTCTCGGCGAGGCCAAGGGCGCCACGCCCGGACAGGTGGCGCTGGCCTGGCTTCTGGCCCAGCAACCGTGGATCGTCCCGATCCCCGGCACCCGGCGGATCCGGCGGATCGAGGAGAACATCGCCGCCACCCAGGTCGCGCTGTCTGCCGACGAAGTCGCCGATCTCAACCTGCTTGCCACCACCGTGGGTGTGGCGGGCAATCGATACAACGACACGGGCATGGCCATGGTCGGTCTGTGACGCGGAGTGTCTGCCGATCTCCGCCGGCCCCGCGGTCAGGAAGACAAATGTACGAGTGACCACTGCTGTTCGGGCAGGTTCTGGTCCGGCGTGCTCGCCACCCTACGACCATCCCCACTCCGGCCGCTGGCCAGCGGTCACCACCCGCCGCCACGGCGCGTGCCGCATCACGTGCGTCGGCACCGTTCCCGGCCCCGACCTCGCCCACGGGCTGGCCGCCTGGCTGGCCCCCGAGCCGGCCAGCAGGTGGCGGGACCTCCCGCCCGCGGTCACCGCGACCACGGCCACCGCTCCGGATGGGCGGCGCGTCCACGTCATCCACAACTGGAGCTGGGCACCCGCCCGCGTCACCCCACCCGTGAGCCTGACCGATGCCCTCGCCGGCGACACCGTCCTCAGTGGAACCGCGCTGCGTCTCGGCCCCTGGGACGTGCGCGTCCTCGTCGCGGACCCGACACGCACGCAGCGATCTGAGCGATAGGTCCAACGGGCAGGGCCAGCCGCCTCAGCCGCTGGCCCTCGTCCTTGTGTTGCCGCCGCTGTGGCGGCTGCCCGACGCCTAGATGTTGGAGCAGACGTTGCCGTTGATGAAGAAGGCCGCTGGTGCGGGGAACTGTCCGGTGTCGTTGCCGTTGAAGCCGAGGCTCAGGGTGCCGCCGCCGGCCGTGATGGTGCCGTTCCAGTTCGCATTGGTGACGGTGACGTTCTGACCGGTCTGGGTCCATGTGCCGTTCCAGCCGCTCTGCACCGCTTCGCCGGCGGCCGGCCAGGTGAAGGTGAGGGTCCAGCCGTTGATCGCGGTGGCCGCCCGGTTGGTTACAGTGATCGATGCGCCGAACCCGCCGGGCCAGCTGTTGCTGACCGCGTAGTGTACGGCGCAGGCGGCGTTGGCCGGCGGTGGGATGGTGAAGGTGCCCGGAGACGAGGGTAGCGACGTGTTGCCCTGGGTATCGACGGCGATGACGTCGTAGCGGTAACTGGTGCCGATCGTCAGGCCGCTGAGGTTGAGCGTGGTGCCCGTTTGGGTGGAGACCAGGGTGCTTGCGGTGCCGTCGAGCTGGTAGACCTTGTAGGTGGCGATCGGGTTGCTGCCCGGTGTCGAGGCCGCCCAGGTGAGCGTGGCTGTGCCGGAGGTGTTGCCGGACGTACTGGAGGACAGGTTCGACGCGGCTGGCTGGCCGGGCGGCCCGGGTACGGTGGCGACGGTTCCGCCGCTGCCGGGGATCTGCAGTACGGTCAGGCTGTAGGGCCCGACGGTGACGGAGGCCGTGGAGTTCTGGGTGGTCGTGGTGATGGCGTGGGCGTTGTTGGCGAAGGTGTAGACCGTCGGGCTGCCCGACGGAGTGAAGCCGTTGTAGGTCAGGTTCGTGGTGTACGAGTTCGCCGGGTCCTCGTTGACGATGAGCACGTTGAGCCCGCCGCCCGCGCGGCGTACCGCGTGCACCTTGACGAGGGTGTTGCCGGAGGCGGCGCTGACCATGGTGTCGCCCGCTGCGCCGAGCTTGGACAGCATCTGGATGCCGTAGTACGGCGCGAAGGGCGTGTCGAGTGGGGGTTCGGTGACGCCGCTGCCGTTGGTACCGCTGGAGAACAGGCCGCCGTCGCCGTAGTCCTGGGCGCCGTTGATGACGGCGGGGGTACCGGGGCCGTTGTGCTGGTTCCACCAGTCCACATTGCTCACCCCGTTCTCCAGCCAGGTCAGGTAACTGTCGGCCGCGAACAGGGCGTTGGGTTGCACGTCCTGGGCGACATTGGAGTTGGTCTCGGTCACCAGGATCGGCACGGTGGCCGGGTTCACCCCCGCGTACTGCGCGACCGCCGCCTTGACACCCGAGACGATCCCGGGGATCTGGGTGGGGTAGTTGAGCATCGCCACCAGGTCCGGATTCGGCGGGAACCCGGCCGGATAGTAGTGCACGATCACACAGTCCGTCTTCGCACCCAACGCGCTCAGCACGGTCTGGTTCCACGGCTGCGGGCTCTGCGCGTTGGTCACCCCATCCGGCCAGAATCCCGGCGTGGTCAACTGGACGCACACGTGAACGGTCGGGTCGACGGCCTTCATCGCGGTGATGAACTTCAGCACGTTGGCCGCGTAGACACTCGGGCCACAGTTGTACGTCTGGTCCAGGTGGGTACCCTTCGGGATCGCCGCCCCCGACGCGTCGGTGCAGTGGCTGTCGGCCTCCCAGTTCGCGCCGTAGGTACCGTTGCCGGCCGTCTCGTTGCCAACCTCCCACCACTTGATGCCGTAGTGGTTGGTGACATTCGCGTTCTGCACCCACGCCGCGGCCAGATCCGGAGTCCCGGTGCCGTAGTTCACCGTGATGATCGGACTGGCACCCGCCGCCTGCGCCGTACCCATGAAGTCGCTGAACGACGTGTTCGGCGCGTCATAGCCGCCATCCGCGACGTTCGTCTGCCAGTTGTAGATATCCGAATAACTACCGCCCGGATAGCGCAACGCGGTGAAGCCGGCCGCCTTGAGGAGACCCGGCTGGGCCGCGTTGTTCATGTTGCCGTCGTACACCGCGGTGTTGAGGCCGATCGCGTTGGGTGCGATGGTGGCGAACCCGGCGGTGGCGTTCACGGTGACCGGGACCGCGGTGGCGGCCGACGCCGGGGACGCGGCGACGACCGATAGCGCCCCCGCCGCGAGGGTCAGCGCGCCCAGCGCCAGTGTCGAGTACCGGGGCCGGTCGACCCTGGTCCGTCCGAGTGACATGGTGGTCTCCAAGCTCGAAGTGGGTTGCCGAACCAGCCGAAGTCGCCGGGCGGTGTGCCGCGCGGCGCTTCTCCGCAGGCTTCTCGCCATGCTTCCTCCGTAAGTTCCGACCGCGGTCGGGACGCGGCGCCGGGTCAGTCGCTCCGCGGGAAGCCAGGAAACTTTCTATGGTTCGCTGTTTCACGCGAAAGTGGTTGGCGGGAAGCATACATCGGTATCCGCCGATGGCAAGCCTGCCGACTCTGCGCACCTGTACGCGCGGGGGCCGGTTCGACGTGGATGGCTGGTATCGATGCCGATCGCCGTCGGCCCGGCCCGGCAACTGCCCGCGGAAGGGCCGGAAACATAACATGAGTGGGTTGGCCGGCGTCCCGATGAGATGAGGCCGAGACGATGGGAAGGGCGACGTCGGTGGACGGAACTGATGAGCGCGAGGTGCGGGAGCACCCCGGGGGCGACCCGACCAGGCCGGTGACCATCGCGTTCATTGCCGAGTCGGCCGGCGTCTCGGTGCCGACCGTGTCGAAGGTGGTCAACGGGCGGTCGGGGGTATCCGCCGAGACCAGGGCCCGGGTCGAGGAGTTGATCAACAGATACGGGTACCAGAAGCCGGCCACGACCACCCGCAGCAACATCATGGAGTTGGTGTTCCGCGAACTGGAGAGCATGTGGGCGGTGGAGATCATCCGGGGTGTGGAGGGGGTGGCCCGTAGACACCGGATCGGCGTGTTGATTTCCCAGTTCGGGCTGCACGACTCAAGCGGCACGACGACCTGGGACGACACGGTCGCGCGGCGGCCGCACTGCGTGCTGTCGGTGGCCCAGCTGTCCGCGGCCGAGCGCGATGAGCTGCGGGCGAAGGGGATCCCGTTCGTCGTCTTCGACCCGACCATCGAACTGCCTGACGACGTCCCGTTCGTGGGCGCGACCAACTGGTCCGGGGGCCGCGTGGCAACCCGCCACCTGATCGAGCTCGGCCACCAGCGCATCGCGATGATCAGTGCGCCGGAGCACATCCTGTGCTGCCGTGCGCGGCAGGACGGGTACCGGGCCGCTCTGGCCGCGGCCGGCCTCCCGGTCGACCCCGGCCTGATCGTGCACGCCGCGCTGACCCGGGAGCACGGGTACGCCGCCGCGGTCGAGCTGCTCGCCCGTACTGATCGACCGACGGCGATATTCGCCGCCAACGACCTGCAGGCGCTCGGGGTGTATCAAGCCGCCCGCGAGGCCCGACTGACCATCCCGGACGACCTGAGCGTGGTCGGGTTCGACGACCTTCCCGTCGTGGCCTGGGTGGACCCGCCGCTGACCACGATCCATCAACCGTTGACCCAGATGGCGGTGGCGGCGACCGAGATGGCGCTGGCGCTCGGTCGCGGCGAGACGGCGCCGCAGGTCGGCATCGAGATCGCCACCACCCTGACGGTCCGGTCGAGTACAGCGCCACCGAAGAACTGACCTGCCCCTGAAACTTCCGGCGCTGCCGCACCCGGCCGGGCCAAGGTCGGGCGCGATGTGCGCTGACCATGGCGGCAGAGCCCGTCGGCCACCCGATTCTGCGGTGAATGGCCCTTTGCCCACGCTCCGTTCACCGCTGTCCGGGGCGTCGCGGGTGTGCCGACACAACTATCGCGGTAGATCACGGAAACTTGCTCCGCGTGCTGGCGGGCCATCGCTCACGCGCAACGCCCGCCCGCGGTTGCGGCTTCGGCCGCGAGCGCGACCGCGGTCTGTATGCTGCCGGGCCACGGCTGGCCGTGGCCCGGCAGCAGCACGTCGGCCTCCAATCTGCCGAGAACGGCAAGCGACGCGATCGCGTCGGTTTGTGAATGAGTGAAGAAGGCCGGCAACAGTTGGGGTCCGGTGAACCGTGCGAGTGGATGCCCGGTCACCAGGGCGTCCCCGGAGACAAGGACGCCGGCTCGGGGCAGGTGGTACGCGCTGTGCCCGCTGGTGTGGCCAGGACAGGCGATCGGTACCGGGTGCCCCGGCACATCGAGGGGACCAGCACCGGTCGGGTGGGGCTGGGCGGCACGGATGGCCACCGGATGCAGCGCGCCGGCGCGGAGGATCCGCACACTCCAGCGCAGCACGGTGGGTCGCCAGGCTCGCTTCAGCACATCCCCCACCGTGGCTTGTTGGAGGTACTCGCGGCGGGCGTGCGCGACCTCCAGCGGGCTGGCATAGACGGGGATGGCGTACTCCTCGTGTAGCCGGCTGGCCGCTCCGATGTGGTCGACGTGGGCGTGGGTCACCAGGATCGCGCGAAGGTCCTCCGGGCGGCTGCCGATGGCGTGTATCGACCGCCGTACCGCCGCGTAGTCGCGGTAGTAACCCCCATCGATGAGGGTCAGGTCGCTGCCGTCGCGCACCAGCGCCCAGTTCACGTGGCTACCGGTCACCTGGAAGACGTTCTCCGCCACCTCGTGCACACCGCAGCCCCTCTACGCAAACCCGTGGAACGATCGTTCCGATCGTAGCAGCATTGTGCTACCGTCGGAACGATCGTTCCGGCGACTGCGTGCTGGCTCGTTGGGATGAACTCCGGGAGGTGACCGTGCGGGTTCGTCGGGTGCGGACAGAAGCGGGACTGCAGACCCAGCACCTGCAGGGCGACCAGTGGCTGCCACACCCACAACCGTTGGGCGGCCACGCGTTCACCGACGCGTGGCAACTCGCCCGGGTCGACGCGCAGGGGCAGACCACCGATCAGGTCCTCCCGTTCCAACCGCTGTCCTTCCGCGACTTCCTGCTCTACGAGAAGCACAATGTGGACGCCGCCCGCGGTCTGGTACGGCGGTTCCACCCCGGGCTGGCCCGGCTGACCGGCGGTGTGGAACGGTTGAGCGGCCGGCCCTTTCCCGCGTTTCGTCCGAAGCCGCTGTTCTACCGCCAACCGATCTACTACATGTCCAACCATCTCACCTTCGTGCCGTCCGGCACCCCGGTGCGGTTCCCCGCGTACTCACACGCGCTGGACTTCGAGCTGGAACTGGGCTTTGTCCTGGCCGAACCACTGCGTGATGCCACCCCCGCGCAGGCCGAGTCGGCGATCGGGGCGTTCGTTCTGGTCAACGACTTCAGCGCCCGCGACGTGCAGCGTGCGGAGATGCTCAGCGGGCTGGGCCCGCAGAAGTCCAAACACTTCCTGTCCTCGATGTCGTCCACCGCCAGCACGGCGGACGACGTCCTGCCCCGCGTCGACCGGCTCACCGGGGCGGTGCAGATCAACGGCGTCACCGTCAGCACCGTCTCCAGCGCCGGCATGCGCTGGACTCTCGGCCAGGCACTGGCTCACTGCTCCCGCAGCGAGCAGCTGCTGCCTGGCGAGCTGTTCGCCACCGGCACCCTGCCCGGAGGCAGCGGCATGGAGACCGGCCACTGGCTGCGGCCGGGCGACACCCTCACGCTCACCCTCGACGGCATCGGCGAAGTGCACCACGCCATCATTGCCTCATGAACGGGAACAACCCGACGAACTCCCGCTCGCCATCCGGCAAGGCAGCGCACCCCGGCCAGCGAGCCGGTCACCAGGACCGGACCCGTACCACGTTGTTGGACGCGGCCGAGGAACTGTTCGCCGACCGGAGCTTCTACGGTGTCAGCGTCCGTGACATCACCAACCACGCGGGCACCCGTCTCGCCGCCGTCAGCGACTGCTTCGGCGGCAAGGAGAGCCTGTTCGCCGAGGTCCTGCTCCGCCGCTTGCACCCCCTCAACGCTGACCGCCGTACCCGGTTGGCGGCCCTGCCGACCGCAGGTCCACGTACCCGCAGGCTGCGTGCCCTCATCGACGCCTTCGCCGAACCCATGCTCCGGCGCGCCGGCGAAAGCGCCGGCTGGCGCCACTACTTCCGGCTGACCGCCCAACTGGCCAACACCAACCAACCCGTCCTGCGGCTGGTCGCCGAAGACTACAACGCCATCGCCACCGAGTTCATCGAACACCTTCGCCTGATCTTCCCGGGCGCCGACCAGGTCGCCGTGCACGACGCCTATCTCTACCTCGTGGCTGTGACGGTGAACACGTTCGCCGCCACCGCTCGCCTCGACAGCCTCACCCACGGTCGGCTGCACGCTGCGGACCTCGCTCGTCGCTACGCGTCACTGCGGCCCTTCCTGGAGGGCGGCGTCACCCGCCTGGTCGGCAGCCGGCCCCCACCACAGGCCACCAGTCCATCCGGCAGCTGACCTCGCGCGCACGGAAGCGGCAGGTATGCACGCCGACTTGTGTCTCCGCGTGGGTGCCATCGGACCCGCGCCACGCGTCAGTTCTCCGGGATGACCCTGTCGAACATCGCGGGGCGCGACACGTCAGGATCCGGCCCGTTGCGCACACCGGTGTCCAGTGCATCGATGCTGAACAGTTCCTCCGCGCCGAGTTCAAAGTCGAAGACGGCAAAGTTCTCGGCGATACGGGTGGGGTTGGTGGACTTGGGAATGGCGGAGCGGCCGCGCTGCAGGTGCCAGCGCAGCATCACCTGGGCTGGAGTCTTGCCGTGTTTGGCCGCGACGGCTCCGATCGTCGGGTCCTGCAGGACGTTCGTGCGGTTCTCGCCCCAGCCGGGGTAGAAGGTGATGCCGCCGATCGGCGACCAAGCCTGGCTGAGGATCCCGTGCTCGGCGTCGGCGTTCTGTACGTCGGGCTGCGTGAAGTACGGGTGCAGCTCGATCTGGTTCACCGCCGGCACGACGTCGGTACGGGCGAGCAGCTCGGTGAGGTGGTGGCGCATGAAGTTGCTGACGCCGATCGCCCGGACCTTGCCATCCGCCAGCAACTTCTCCAGCGCCTGGTACGCGGCGACCGTGCGGTCGAACCGGTCCGGGGCCGGCTGATGGAGGATGAGCAGGTCCAGCTGCTCGACGCCGAGCTTGCCGGTGGCCTTCTCGAAGGCGTGCCGGGTTTCGGTGTAGCCGTAGTCGCTGACCCACACCTTGGTCTCGATGAACACGTCGGCGCGGTCGACGCCTGAACGGCGTATGCCCTCGCCGACCTGCCTCTCGTTGCCGTACGCGGCCGCCGTGTCCACATGCCGGTACCCGATTCTCAGTGCCGCCTCGACCGCGGCTGCGGTCTCCTCCGGTGGGCTCTGGAACACGCCGAGGCCGAGCGTTGGCATCGTGACGCCGTTGTTGAGGGTGAGTTGTGGAGTCATGCCTTGGACGTTAGACGCCTGGCGGGCGCGGTACGAGGTAACAGCATTACCCCCCATGCGTCAGCCGCTGGATGGGAGGAAACCAGCGTCGTGGGCGGGGATGGCGGTCGACCCACTCGTCAACGTAGGACGAGCGATCTTCGCCGGCGGTTGAGGATGGTGGCGCGGGCGCTGGCGGGCTGCGGCGACCGGTGACACGCTGCACCCGGCGTGCACCTGGTGTCACCGGGATGACTGGCGCTCACCGGTGTCGCTGGCCGACGATGCCATGGAGACGCAGCACGGGTGCCGGGGAGGGTGGTTGGACACGGGCGAGTACGCGGGGTTCGACGCGGAGGGGCGGGCCGGGTTGGTCGCGGCCGGCCAGGTAACCGCGATCGGATCGCCGGCAGCGGAACGGCACGGTGACCCCGGCCATCAACGCCGTCGGTGGGCAGGAGGACAAAGCCGCCGGGAGGTTGCTCGATTGTCCACAGTGTACGGTTCTGATCAGGACGGTGGTGTTCCGCGATGGTGATGGCGGTGCTTGCCGGTGCCGGTGTCGCGCATCCGGCCCCGGTGACGCAGGTTGCTTTGTGGGAGGGTTATTTCGGTCGGCGGTACACCGGGGTGCAGCGGGCGTT
>DATEJJ010000823.1:0-6015 GCA_035278125.1 Rugosimonospora sp. | reverse complement strand
GCACGCCGGCCACCACGGGCGGGAAGCGGTCCCCGGTCACTCCGCCTCCTCCGTCGGGGCCTGCAGCGCGAAGCCGCAGTGCCGCAGCAGCGCCTGGCAGGACAGGCAGGGCGGCGCGGGCTGGCCGCCCAGCGGGTCGGCCGGCTCCCGGATGCGGTACGTGACCAGCTCCGCGCCGCGCAGCACCCGCTCGCGTACCTCGGCCAGCGTCATGGGTGGCTCGCCGCGGGCGGCCCGCCCCGCGTCCTCGGCGTGCATCGCGTCGGACAGGGCGGCCAGTTCGGAGCACCGATCGTAGCCGCGCTCGCGCTGCGTGACCGGCAACCCGGCGAGGAAGTCGCGGACGACGGGGTGCGGGTTGGGCGAGCCGTCGCCCTTCATGGTGCGCGCCATCCGCAGCTGCCCGCCGGCCAGGCGCAGGTGGGTGACCCGCGACGGGTACGGGGCGCGCGTGTGGTCGTGCCGCGCCTGCACCAGCGGATCCCAGGTCAGCGGCGCGACCGGGTGCGCCCGGCGGTACTGGCGGTACATGTCGGCGACGGCCTCCGCCGGTACCGAGGGCCAGTAGGTCTGCTCGCCGCTGTCCCGGTCGACCACGCTGCGGCCGGCGCCGACGTCCCGCGCCTCGCCGAGCGGCAGTACCCGCCAGAACACGTACCCCAGATCGAACTCGTGCTGGCCGTAGGCGCGCTGCGCACCGACGGGCTGGTCCTGGTTGAGCCAGGCCGCCGCGATGAGCCGGGCCCCCCACTCGTCGATCACGCGCACCTCCCGCTCCGGCAAGGCTAGCGAACCCGCCGCCGCCCCGGGCGCCGCGGGCTGCCTGCGGGCGGTCGTGACTGGGCCTCAGGTCATATCATCGGGTACGACCAGGGGAGGTGACCGGTGGCGCTGCAGATGGATCCGGAACGGCGTCGCAAGCTGATGGAGCTGGCCCGCTGGCACGACGAATGGCAGGCCAAGCACGGTGTGGACGACGTGGAGTTCGTCCCCGAGGACGCGGCCGACCACCCGGAGCGCGGCTACCCGACGGCGGAGGCGGAGCGCGAGTACATGCACCGGGCGCGGGAGATCCTCGGGCAGGACCCCGAGACCGGCCGGTACCGGGAGAAGTAGCTTGCTGCCGGTCGCCCGTACCCGCGACGAGGCCCATCTCTATATGGACCTGCATCCCTGCGACGCCTGCGGTACGGCCGAGGTGACCTGGGACAGCGGGCTGACCCACGAGGACGGGGTACCCGCCCGCCGGTACGCCGGGCGGTGCCGGGGCTGCGGCGCGGACCGGGAGTTCGTGTTCGCCGTGCCGGACCGGCCGGAGTTGCCCGGCGCGCAGGACGTGGTGTTCTTCGGCGCCGAGCCGTCCCAGTTGCTGGACGCGGGGGAGTGGCTGCTCGTCTCCGACCTGTGCGCGCAGGCCGGCTCGGTACCCCCGGAAGACCAGCGGGAGCGGGCCGAGGCGCGCGAGTCGATGGCGGTGGCCGCCGCCGCGGTGGCCGAGGTGCTCAAGTTCCTGCCGCCGGGCGGGGACGAGGTACCGGACAGCGCGTTCTGGTCCGCCCGGGGGCGCACCGTACGCGATCAGGAGCCGGGGCGGTTCCGCCGGCGGCGGCTGGACATCGTCGCGGACACGTACCGTGACGCCTTGGATCGGATGTGATACCCGTGAGCGGAGCGAACCAGCTAGCGCTGGCGCTGGGGCTGGTGTGCGCGCTGGCCACGTCGGTGGTGCCGGCCGTGCCGGCGGTCGCGGCGCCGGCGGCCAACTGCGCGCAGCCGCCGCAGGACCAGGCCACCCCGTGGGCGCAGGACATGCTGAACGCGGAGAACGCGTGGGTGCTCAGCCGCGGCGGCAGCCGGCGGATCGCGCTCCTGGATTCCGGTGTGGACGCGGCCCAGCCGCAGCTCGCCGGCCGGGTCGACGCCGGCTTCGACGCGGTGACCCGGACCGGCAAGGGCGACACGGACTGCTTCGGCACCGGCACCGAGGTCGCCGGCGTCATGGTGGCCCGGACCTCACCCGACAACGGGCTGGTCGGGATCGCGCCGGACGCGCGGGTGGTGCCGGTGCGGGTGGTGGCCAGCAAGGGTTTCGGGGCGCCGGAGGTGGACCCGGCGGCGCTGGCCCGCGGCATCACCTGGGCGGTGCAGCAGCAGGTGGACGTCATCTGCATCCCGGTCGCGATCTACACGGACGATCCGCGGGTCGCCACGGCGATCCAGGACGCGGCCACGGCCGGCATCCCGGTGATCGCCGCGGTTGGCGACCGCGGTGGCAGCAACGACACCAACCCGCCGCCGTACCCGGCCAGCTACCCCGGTGTGATCGGCGTCGGCGCCATCGACGCGGCCGGTATCCGCTGGCAGAACTCGGCGCACGGCGGGTACGTGGACATCAGCGCGCCCGGCGCCGCGGTGCTGACCACCTGGCGCGGCCAGGGTACGGTCGCGGCCAGCGGCACGGGTATCGCGGCCGGGTTCGTGGCGGCGACCGCGGCGCTGGTCCTGCGCCGCTGGACGATCGGCCCCGGGCAGGTACGCGCGCAGCTGCGGGCCACCGCACTGCCCTCGGTGGCCGGCCCGCACAGCGAGGACTACGGCGCCGGCATCGTCAACCCGTACGGCGCGGTCAGCGAGCTGGCCTCCACCGCGAGCCCGTCGGCTCCGCCCGGGTACACGCCGCGCGCGCCGAGCCGGGCGGAGCAGGACTGGGCGGCGGCGTGGACGTCCAGCCACAACCTGGCGCTGGTACTGGGTGCCGTGGCGCTCGGGCTGGTGCTGCTGATCCTGGTGGCGGCGGTGGCGATCCCGCGCGGCCGGCGCCGCTCCTGGCGCCCGACGCTCGCGCCGCCGCCGGTGGACCGACCGGAACAGGACGAGCCGTCCCCACCCGTGCTGCTGTTCGACGACGTCTAGAACTTCGACGACGTAGAGAAACACGGAAGCGCCGGCCCGGGGCGCGGCGCTTCCGTTGACGAGCAGGGTCAGAACCGGGCGGCGGCCGCCTGGTCGGCCTGCTGCATGTTCACCGCGGCGTTGCCCACCTTCTGCGACAGCTGCTGCAGCGTCTGCGCCATCTGGTCGGCGTTCTGGTGCCACTTCTGGCTGCAGCCCGCGAACGCGTCGGCGGCAGGGCCGGACCAGCCGTCCTGCAACAGGTTGCGGAAGGTGGTGTCCACCTGGTTGAGCGTCTCGTTCATGTCGTTCACGAACGTCGCGATGGAGCCGGACACCGAGTTGATGCCCTCGAAGTTGTAGACCATTGGTTGGCTCATCAAGACCACCTCAGATAGGAGTGCGGATTCGCGTCGTGCCCCGGCTCAGCCGCGCAGTGCGTTCGCGACACTGCCCGCACCCGGCATGTACTGGCTGGTGACCTTGCTGATCTCGTTGCGCGCGTCCTGGTCGGTGTTGCCGAACACCTGGTTGGACTGGTTCACGTTGTCCGCCATGGTGTTCAGCGCTTCGAGGATGTTGCGCAGCTCCTGGCCCAGGTCGGCGGAGACGTTCTGGAAGGTGGTACCCGCGTCTCCCTGGAAGGACGCCGCGGCGCCCTGGATCTCGTTGAGCAGGCGGCTCAGGTTCAGCGTGATGGTCTCGCCCGCCTGAGTCGCGGCCTTGGCCGCGTTGTTGAGCATCTCGGGCGTGACCTTGGTGGTTGCCAAGCTCCATTCACCTCGTTCCTTATGGTGCCCCCGCTAACGGCGGCTTGTCCCCACGGTCCCTCATGCGCTTTTGCGGCACATTCTACTGTCGAGCGTCAACCCTCGTCTTTATCCCGTGCTGGCCACTTTGATCGCTGCGGCCGGATCCAGGGTCGGGCCGGCCGGTATCCGCAGCACCAGGCTGGACAGCACCTTGACCGCGTCCGTCGCCTGGTAGCCGAGCAGGTTCAGGGCCGCCTCGCTGGTGACGGCGTACCGGATGCCCTGGTCGGTGACCAGGTAGAACGGGCCGACGGTGGCGTCCGGCGTCTCCACCGCGCGTACCACCGCGAGGTGGCCACCCGGTACCACCACGCGGTCCGCGAGCGCGCTGCCACTGTCCGAAGTGGACCCTGTGGCGGTACCCGGCCCGGCCTGGTCGATGTCCCCGCCGGAGGTGATCGCCGGCAGCCCGCCGGCACGCGGGATGGCCGCGCACAGCTGCTGGGTGGCGCTGATCGGCATCAGGGTCGGTGCCTTGGCCGGCGGTGCGGTGTCCCCGGTCGGGATCTGCACCTTCCTGCTCACCGGTACCTTGGTCTGCTCGGCCACCGTGATCTGGGTGGGCTGCATCGAGTTCTGGCCCTTGTAGATGGCCGTCTGCAGTTCGTTGATCGGGGCCAGCCCGTCGTCGAAGACGATGTAGTACTGGGTTCCGGTGCCCGTCTGCGTCATCACCAGGTCACCGACCTGACGGCCGGGTACCTTGGTGGACGGCTGGCCGCGGTTGGCCCCGATCGAGATCGGTGCGATGTCGGCGCCCTCGGGCAGCCCGTTCAGCCAGGCCCGGCCCACCGGTACCGACGCCGCCGCGCCGAACAGGGCGGACACCACCACGGTCGGCTGGCGCAGCTGGTACCGGCGCCCCTGCCAGATCAGGTACGTGTTGTTACTGGCGTCGCTGACCAGCAGGCCCTCGTTGCCCGGTGACTGCCCGCCGGCCGGCGCCTCACCGACCAGCAGCGCGACCGTGGTGGACCTGCTGGACGCGGAGGCGGCGACGGTACACAGGGTCCAGGGCAGGCCGAGCAGCTTGCCGCGGTCCGGTAGCGAGCGGGGCGCCCCCGGGATGCCGAGGGTGGCGCCGCGCGGCGTACCCGCCAAGGAGTTCGCGGCCTCGTGGAAGACGGCGTTGGGCTTGGTCGCGGCCAGCAGCGCCGAGGTGTAGTTGAGCATCGGGTGCAGCGTGCCGTCCTGGTACAGGAAGCTCTCGCCGCTCTCCTTCTCGATCACCACGGCGCCGTCGGTCTTCCAGTTGTTGCTGCCCACCTTGGTGAGGATGCCGTAGACGCCGAAGCCGGCGCCGACCATCACCGCGATCATCAGGCCGGCGAACACCGCGCCCACCCCGCGGCGCAGCGGCGACTGCGCCGGGTCGGTCTCCCGCATCACGAACGCCGAGATGACACGCTGGGTCATGAACTGGTACGACTGCAGCTGGTCGCGCCGTGATGCCATCGCGGCTCAGCTCCCGATCGTGGCGAACGCGCCCTGGATCGCGTGGTAGATGCCGATCACTCCGCTGGCCAGCGGGATCAGCGCCATGATGGCCACCACGTCGAAGATGTCCGCGAACCGGCCCAGGTACGGCGACGGGGCCCGCTTGCTGTACGTGAGCGTGGCGGCGAGCACGAGTACCACGGCGAGCAGGACACCGAGCACCACCAGCAGGCGCAGCGCGGCGTTGTGGCTGCGCAGCATCAGCTGGACGGCGAGCAGCGCCAAGCTGAGCACCCCGCCGGTGAGCAGCGGCACCCGCTGCTGCGGGATCGGGAACAGCCGCCCGCGCAGCAGCAGCGCGGTGGCTACCGCCAGCGCCAGCAGCGAGCCTGCCGTGCCGCCGGTGAGCAGCAGCGCGACCGTACCGGCGACGCCGATGAGCGCGGCGGCGAGCAGCATCCCGCCCAGCAGTTCGGTGGAGCGGGCCACCGCGGCGAACACCCCGCTGCGCGGCGGGCTCGGCCTGTCCTCCAGGATCTTCTCCGGCCGGTCCGGCAGCTCCGGCACCGGCAGCCGCCCGAGCCAGCTCGCGATCAGCGGGTACCCGGGGAGCAGGCCGATGGCCAGGGTGACCGCGACCGCGGCGGCGCCGGCCACGGACATGCCGGCGTCGCAGAGCAGCGCGGCGATCACCGCGACCGTGCCCACGCTGACACCCGCGGTGAACAGCCGCTGCACGGCGGCCACGCCGGTCAGCCCGATGACCGCCACGATCAGCAGCGCGGCACCGCCGAGCAGCACGTGTGCCGCGCCGAGCCGGGTCAGCGGCGCGTCCCTGGGCGCCGCCACGATCAGGCCGCCGACCAGCGCGTAC
>DATEJJ010000822.1:0-11489 GCA_035278125.1 Rugosimonospora sp. | reverse complement strand
GGGGGCTGGCGCACGACGGCCGACGCGGTGGATCTGCGGCTGGCGGGTTGGGCCGACGCCCCGGACCTAGCCACCGTGAGCGCCGGTGGCGGGCGCGGGGTGTCCTTCGGCCTGACCGGCGCGGCGCACGTGGCCGGGCGGGCCGACGGCGACGCGGCCACCTACCCCGCGGTCCTGCCCGACGTGGACCTGCGGCTGCGGGCTCAGGCCGGGGCCGTCAAGGAGACCCTCGTGCTGCGGTCCCCGCGGTCCGCCCGCGCGTTCGTGTTCCCCTTGCACCTGTCCGGGTTGTCGGCGCGTCTGGCCGGCGGCCAGGTGGTCCTGGCCGACCGTGCGGGCGCCACGGTCGCGGTGATCCCGGCCGGGTTTCTGCGGGATGCCGGTACCACCCGGCGGGGACCGGCCACCTCCGCGGCGGTCCGCTACGAGTTGGTCACGGTGGATGGTGCCCCGGCGCTGCGGGTGACGGCGGACAGCGCCTGGCTGGATGACCCGGACCGCGCCTACCCGGTGGAGCTGGATCCGACCGTGGAGTCCACTCTGGACAGCGACGACGCGGACGCCGGCATGGTCGTGCAGGGCAGTACCACGGTCGCGGGCAGTGACACGCTGCTGGCCGGGCTGTCTGGTGGCGGCCCGGCGGCGTCTTACGTCAAGTTCACGGGTGTGGCCGACGCGCTGCACGGCGACACGGTCTTCGATGCGAGCTTGAGCGTGTACAACCAGGACTCGGCGTCCTGCACACCCCGGCCGCTGGGGGTGTTCCCGGTCACCCAGGCGTGGACACCGACCGGCAGCTACACCTATCCCGGACCGGCCGTCGGTAGCGCCCTGACCACCGCCACCTTCGCGTTCCGGGCGACGCCGGACGCCACGGGCGCGGAGTGTGGCGCGGCGTGGGAGAACATGGACCTGTTCAGCGGTGGGGCGGCCCTGGTCCAGGGTTGGGTCACCGATCCGACCCGTAACTACGGCTTGTCGTTGCGGGCCTCGGACACCGACGCGAACGGGTGGAAGGTTTTCGGCGGCTCCGGTTCGGCGCACCAGCCGGTGCTGTGGGTGACACACAGCCCGTACGACGCGCAGTACGACGTCGCCAATACGGTGGCCGACCCGCCGGTGCTGCCCAACCAGGCCGGGACCGTACGGATCAGTGTCACCAATGCCGGCGCCACCGCGTGGGACCCGGCCACCTTCGCCCTCGCCTACCAGGTCGACGGCGGCGCGTACCAGCCGGCGGCCGCGCTGCCGGCGGCCGTGGCGCCGGGGGCGAAGGTGCGGCTGGCCGCCGTCATCGGACAGTTGCCAGCCGGCCGGCACACCCTGACCTTCGCGATGACCCGCAGCAACGGGGGCAGGTTCGCGCGCACGTTGTCGGTCGCGTTGACGGTGCCCGACAGCGCTCCGGTGATCAGCGAGTTGTATCCGCCCAGCGGCTACCTGGCGCCCACGCTCACACCGCAACTGCGCACGCTGTCGTCCGGCGGCACCACCGACCCCGGCGCGCAGAAGAGCTACCGGTTCGAGATCTGCGACAGCGTCGCGGGCCAGAACCCGGCGAACTGCACGAGCCACCCGGCCCCGACCCGGACGTTGCAGGTCCCCGCGGGACGGCTGGCGTGGAACCAGGTGTACCTGTGGCGGGCCTTCGTCACCGTCAACGGGACCGAAAGCGCGCCGACGGGCTATTCGGCGCTGGTGACCTCGGTGCCGCAGCCGGTGGTGGGCGCGGCGCTGGCGGGTGGCCAGAGCGTGCTGGCCGGCGGGGCTGTCGATCCGCAGTCGGGTGACTTCACCACGGAGCAGACCGACGCCGTGGTGGCCACGGTGGGGCCGGCGCTGTCGGTGGTGCGTACCTACAACAGCCTCGACGCCCGCCGGGACGGGATGTTCGGTGAGGGCTGGTCCAACCGGTACGACATGCGGCTGGTCCGCGACCCGGATTCGTCTGGCAACGTCGTGGTCGCCTACGGCAATGGCCAGCAACTGCGGTTCGGTCTCGACGCGGACGGGACGTACGCCCCGCCGCCCGGCCGCACCGAGTCTCTGGTGGCGACGGCCGGCGGCTGGGATCTGCTGGACAGTTCGGGCGCGGTGTACACCTTCTCGGCCAGCGGCCGGCTGGCCCGCATCAGCGACGCCGAGCACCGGGCGGTGGTGCTGGACTACGCGAACGACGGCACCCTGTCCGATGTGCGCGCGCAGGCCCAGCCCGGCAGCTACCTGCGGTCCCTGTGGTTCACCTGGTCGGGTGGCCATGTCAGCACGGTGGCCACCGACCCGGTCACCGCGTCGGGCGCCACCACGGCGGCGCCGCTGGTCTGGCACTACCGCTACGACGGCGACCGGCTGGTGGAGGTGTGCCCACCCGACGCCGCGGGGATCACCTGCACCCGGTACAGCTACGGCACCGGCTCGCACTATCTCAGCGTGGTCAGCGACGCCGGGCCGGAGTCGTATTGGCGACTGGCGGAGAGCCCGGGCGAGTCGACCGCGTGGAGCGAGAACGCCGCCAACCTCGACACCGACACCGCCACCTACCACAACGTCATCCTGGGCAGCGACCCTGCGCTCGCCGGAACCTCCGACACCTCCGCCAAGTTCAACGGCGCCTCGTCCTGGGTGCAGCTGCGTAACGACGCCGCCCGTGCCACCAGCGAGGCCAGCGTAGAGCTGTGGTTCAGGTCACCGGCCGGCGGCTCCGGCGGGCCGCTGCTGGGCTACCAGGACCAGCGGCTGGATGCCAATCCGGTCAGCGGCGCGCCGATGCTCTATGTGGGCACCGACGGGCGCCTGGTCGGCCAGTTCGGGGGCGTGAACTTCACCCAGCCGATCGTCACCGCGAGCCCGGTCTCCGCGGCCTGGCACCACGTGGTGCTGGCCAGCACCGGCACCAGCCAGACGCTGTACCTCGACGGCGCCAAGGTCGGTCAGGCCAACGACCGGACGATCGACGGCGCGGCCTCCTATGTCGACCAGATCGGGGCCGCCTACACCCCTACCCCGGCCGCCTGGCCCGGCTGGGCCACGACCAACACGTGGTTTTTCAACGGTGCCATCGCCGACGTGGCCGTCTACCAGTACGCGCTGGATCTCACGACGATCCGCGAGCACTACCGGGCCGGCACCACCGCGGCCAGCGAGTTGACCAGCGCGAGCGCGCCCGGCGGCCGGGTCACCGCTCAGGTTTCCTACGACGGGTGGCTGGACCGGGTTGACGCCTACACCGACCCGCACGGCGGGACCTGGCGCGTCGGTGCGCCGTCAGTGTTCGGCGGCGCCACGGACCTGCGCCGGACCGTCGAGGTCACCGACCCGGCCGGCCGCCCCTACCCGTACGAGTACGACGCGTTGACCGGGCAGCTGCTGCGCTCGGCCCAGCCGATCGACGGCGGCACGCACACCGTACCGGCGTCGTCCTGCGCCTCGCCCACCCCGCAGGACCCGAGCTTCTGCGTCACCGACGGCCACGACCACCCGGGCACCGTGGCGGCCGACACACTGGCGATCCGCTCGTACTCCTACACCGGCAAGGGCTTCCTCGACCAGTACGTCGACGAGGCCGGCGATCAGAACCAACTGACCTTCGACGACCGCGGCAACGTCACCTCCAGCACGACGTGCCGGACCGCGACCGAATGCCACACCGCCTACTGGACCTACCCGACGACCGTCCAGGACCCCTACAGCCCGGCCAACAACATCCCGACCGCCGAGCGGGACGGACGTTCGTCAGGACCCACCGACGACACCTACCTCACCACCTACCGCTACGACAGCGACGGGCAGGTGCTGGCGACATCGGTCGCCGGCCGCGGCACCACCCAGCTGACCTACACCGCCGCCGGAGACACCGACCCGCAGGGCCGACCCATCCCGGGTGAGCTGGTCAAGACCCGCACCGACGCCGCCGGGCTCGTCACGACCTACAGCTACACCCCCGCCGGCGACCTCGCCGCCGTCGTCCTCCCCAACCAGGAGCGGACCGAATACCAGTACGACGAACTCGGCCGGAAGATCAAAGAGACCACCTACTCCGACACCTACCCCACCGGCGTGGTGCGCACCTTCGGCTACGACAGCCAGTCGCGGCTGACCACCACCGTCGACCCGGCCACCGCCGACCCGATCAGTGGCCTGGGACATCAACGGCAGACCACCATCACCTACGCCGCCGACGGGAATCCGGTCACCACCGAAACCCGCGACCTGCTGACCAGCGACCCGGCCCGCGACACCCAGACCCTGTACGACGACTTCGGCAACCCGGTCGACGTCGTCGACGCCGAGGGCGGCGACACCTCCTACGACTACGACCAGTTCGGCAACGTCATCTCGCAGCGGGACAGCAACGGCCGCACCCTCGACTACAGCTACGACGCCCGCAACCAGCTGACCGAGGTCCGCCTGCGCAAGGGCAGCGGCGCGCCGGCGACCGGCGACGCGGACGTCGTGCTCGACTCGTACGCCTACGACCAGGCAGGCCGGCAGTCCAGCCACACCGACGCGATGGGCCGCACCACCCGCGACACCTACTACGGCGACGGCCTGCCCAACACAGTGACGCTGCTGGGCTTCCACAACCCGGACGGCACCACCCGCGACCTCGTCCTCGCCCAGGACACCTACGACGGCGCCGGGAACCTCACCCGCCAGGACACCGCCGGCGGCACCCGTACCACCACCAACACCTACGACCCGGCCGGCCGCCTCACCACCACCATCGACGACCCAGCCGGGCAGCAGCGCACCACGCAGTACACCTACGACGGCGACGACAACGTCACCACGATCGTCCAGTCCGGGCTGACCCGCAACCCGACGACCGACGGCCTGGTCACCCGGCAGACCGCGCTGACCTACGACGCCGGCGGCAACGTCATCCGCCAACAGGTCACCGGCGACGGGGACCAGCGGGTCACCACCTACGCCTACGACCAGCGTGGCGCCTTGACCGCGGTCACCGACCCCCGCGGCGACAAGACCGGCAACCCGGGCCAGTACACCACGACCATCTGGAACGACCAGCTGGGCCGGCCCGTCAAAATCAACGGCCCCCCAGTGTCCGTGGTCGATCCCAGCACCGGCGCCTCGGCCTCCACCCGGCCCACCACCGTGACCGGGTACAACGCCTTCGGCGAGGTCACGGCCGCACTGGACGAACGCTCCAACCGGTGGAGCTACACCTACGACAAGCTGGGCCGGCGGACCAGCAAGAAGGCGCCCGCCTACACCGCACCCGGCGCCGCCGCCCCGATCGTGGCCACTACCACCTACCGCTACGACAGCGTCGGCAACCTGGTCAGCAGCGTCGACCCACTCGGGCACACCACCGCCTACAACTACGACGCCCTAGGCCGGATGCTCAGCCGGGACGAAACCGGCGCGTCCAGCGCCGACCTGGTACGCACCGCGTACGCATACTCCCTCAGCGGCCGGGTGCTGTCCGTGACCGACCCGAACGGCGCGGTCAGCACCGCAACCTACGACGACCTCGACCGCAGGATCACCTCGACCGCCGTGGAACGGCTCACCGACAGCGGCAACACCAACTTCACCACGACCTACGCCTACGACGACGCCGGGAACAACACGGCCACCACAACACCCGGCGGGCTGGTCACCACCACAAGCTACGACAACGTCAACGAGCCGATCGAGACCGTCTCGGCCGGAACGGACACCACCGTCGGCTACGACTACCTCGGCCGGCCCATCACCGAGAAGACCGCCCCCGCCGGCGGCGTGCCCGGCCCGTCGCGGCTGTCCCGCCTCACCTACGACCAGTCCGACCAGATCGCCGCCCGGACCGACTACAACTCGGCCGGTACCGCCCTGCGGACCCGGACCAATTTCTACGACGCGACCGGCAACCTGGTCAACGTCTCCGACCCGTACCGCCCCGTCACCACCTACACCTACGACGCGATGAACCGACTCACCGGGCAGTCGGAAAACGTCAGCGGCCTGACCTTCACCCCCGGCGGTGCCACCCCCGACCCGGGCAACCCCAACGACAGCGGCCCCCGCAAGTGGATCAACACCCAGTTCGGCTACGACGCCGCGGGCAATCGGACCGTATACATCGATGGCCGCGGCAACCTCACCTCCACCACCTACAACAGCCTGGGCCTGCCCGAAAAGGTGACCGAACCGGCCACCACCGCCGACCCAGAACCGTCCCGGCGCACCTGGACCGCCACCTACGACGCGGCCGGCAACCAGGTAGCGCTGCTCGCGCCGGACGGCACGAACCGGACCCGCACCTACGACGCCGACGGCCGGCTGCTCACCGAGGCGGGCACCACCGCCACCTCACCCACCCCCGCCAAACGGCAACTGCGCTACGACAAGGCCGGGCAACTCGTCTCCCTGAACACCCCCACCGGGCTCGACACATACGCCTACAACGACCGCGGCGACCTCGTGGCGGCCGACGGCCCATCCGGCGCCGCGACCCTCACCTACGACGCCGACGACCGAGTCATCGCCCGCACCGACGCCTCCGGCACCGCCCAGTTCTCCTACCAGGACGGGCGGCTGCACACCCTCGCCGACAACGCCGGCACCAGCCAGACACTGGCCTACGACGGCATCGGCGAACTGACTGGCGTCGACTACGGCAACAACCGCAACCGCACCTTCACCTACGACGACCTCGGCCGGACGACCGCCGACGTCGTACGCGACACCGGGCAGAACCTCCTGTCGACGTCCTACACCTACGACCTCAACGACCGGACCCTCAGCAAAACCACCGCCGGCACCGGCGGAGACACCACCGGCACCGAGAGATACGTACACGACCACCTCGGCCGGATCACCTCCTGGGTGGACCGCGCCGGCCACGCCACCAACTACACCTGGGACGACGCCGGCAACCGAACCAGCGCGGGAACCAAGACGTCCACCTACGACCAACGCAACCGGCTGCTGTCCGACGGCGACTACACCTACACCTACACCGCACGCGGCACCGTCGCCACGAGAACCAGCTCCGGCCTGACCGACACCTACGCCTTCGACGCCTTCGACCGCATGATCGGCGCCGGCGCCGTCAGCTACACCTACGACGGCCTCGACCGACCCGCCAGCCGTAGCCAGTCCGGGACGAGTCAGCAGTTCACCTACACGGGGCGCAGCGGCACCCCGGTAGCCGACGGCACCGAAAAGTACGGCCGCACACCGGGCGGCGCCCCGATCGACGTCACCCCCACCACCGGCGCCGGCACCTGGCTACCCCTCGCCGACCAGCACGGCGACATCACGGCCGGCCTGGTACCCGCGAACCACACCAGCCTTGACCACGTCACCGACTACGACCCCTTCGGTGTGCCCACCCGCCACACCGGAGCCGCGAACCGGCTCGGCTTCCAGGGCGAGTGGACCGACCCCACCTCCGGACTGGTCGACATGGGCGCCCGGTGGGAGAACCCGGCCACCGGAACCTTCCTGTCCCGCGACTCGATCAACGACAACGCCGGTGTGGGCGGCTCCTCGGCTCGGGCCAACCGGTACGCCTACGGCGGCGGCGACCCGATCGACATGACTGACCCCAGCGGCCACAGTTGGTGGTCCGACGCATGGGACGCGGTCAGCTCCGCGGCCAGCGAGACGGTCAGCGACGCGTACAACTTCTGGTCCGACACCGTCGACACCGTCAGCAACGTGGCGAGTTCCATCGCGACCAGTGCCCTGGACACCGTCGAGACAGCGGCGATCCTCGCGGCGGAATACGCGGTTGACCCGATCGGCTCCACGGTGAGAGCCGGGATCTGGGCGTGGAACCACCCGGCGGAGGCCGCCGGCCTCGTGGTGAACGTCGTCGTGAACGTGGGCTGCGACGCGGCCATCGGGGCCACCGGCGTCGGCGCGGTGGCCTGCGCCGGCCTTGCCGGCGCGGCCGGTTCCCTCACCCACGACCTGATCGAAGGCGGCCACTCACCCGACGAACTGCTCCGCAACGCTCTCGTGGAGGGCGCGATCAACGGCGCCGTCGCCGGCGTCTTCCACGGCGTGGGTTCCCTCGCCGGCTCAGCAGCCGCGAAGACCGAGGCGACCGTCGGAAGAGACGCCCTCGAATCGACCGCCGGAAGAGACGCCCTCGAATCGACGGCCGGAAGAGACGCCCTTGAGTCGACCACCGGAAGGGACGCCGTCGAGTCGACCGCGGGCCGCGAGACCAATGCCGCCAGGGATGCGGAGGCCGTGGCCGAGCCGCCCGCCGCGGATCCGCCCGCACCGAACGAGGTGGATCCGGTGGCGGCACGGCAGGACGCCAACGCCGCCGCCATGGACGACGCGACCTGCAACAGCTTCGCCCCGGACACACCGGTGCTCATGGCCGACGGCAGCCACAAGCCGATCAGCCAGATCCAGGACGGGGACCAGGTCGTGGCGACCGACCCAACCACGGGCCAGACCGCCGACCGCACAGTGACCGACACCATCGTCGGCCAGGGCGACAAAAACCTCGTCCGCATCACCGTCGACACCGACGGCAACGCGGGCAACGCGACCGGCACGCTCGTGGCCACCGACAATCACCCGTTCTGGGTCCAGGACCTGCACGCCTGGGTGAACGCCGGCGATCTGAAACCGGGCGAGCTGCTGCGCACCGCGGCCGGCACCTACGTCCAGATCACCGCCATCCAGCGCTACACCGCCCACAACCAGCGGGTCTACAACCTCACCGTCGACACCACCCACACCTACTACGTGACCGCTGGGGACACCCCGGTTCTCGTACACAACTGTGAGGTGGGGTCTGCGGACAAGTTGAGAAAGGCTCTCGAAGCCGCTGGATACCCGGAGCCGAGCACGCCTCACTCCCCGCATCATATTGTTGCCGGAAATTCACCAAGGGCAGCTCCCGCGAGGGCGCAACTTGATAAATTCAAGATCGGCGTGAACGATGCCGCAAACGGTGTTTGGCTGCCTCGCAGTGGCAAATCGCCGAACCCTAACGGCCTATCTGTGCACTCTCGGGTTCACACCAATGAGTACTACGATTACGTAAATAAAATGATGGAGGCTGCCAATAGTTGGCTCGAGGCGGTGAGTATTATCGACTCCATCAGGGGGGAACTCCTCAGGGGCGAATGGGGAGTATGAGGTAACGGTGGGACCTGGCAGCGCCGCACCGGCGCACCCAGGAAGACCCTGATCACCGACGTCGGGCCGGTCAGGGTGGATGTACCCCCCGCGGGATCGGCCGGCACGCTCACTCCGGGTATCGTTGCCAGGCGGTGGTTTCGCAAAGCATATGGAGGTGCCATGTCAAACAAGCGTCAGGTGGACGAGGCCGCCGATATCGCTCGCAGCCTCGTCAATGGCGCGGTTCCGGTTGGCCCGCCTGTCCTTGCTCTCACAGAACTCGCCCGGACGTTTGCTGCGACAGGGTTCGATGTCCCGGATGGTCAGGATGCAGACGGATTCCTCTTTCAGTATGGAAAGGCCAACTGGTTCCCGGAACCCACCTTTGTCTTGAGCATGGTACGACAACTAGAGGTTGTTGGTGCGGACCGAGAGCATCAGTTCTATTCTCAGATACAGTTTGAATATAGGTATGCGCTGGATGCGGAACTCGAAGCTGTTCGGAGTCATTCGGAGTGGTGGTTTCCTGGCGGTGGAACGTCCTTCGCCGCCTGGCTGGATTCCGTCTCAAGGTCGTCAATTGGCTATCTTCTCGGAGGTCGGAAACCACGAGAGTTCTTGGTCTGGGAAGATCAAGTCTGATGGAGCGTTGTGGCCAGCGTTCGCGACTCGAAGGTCCACTCACGGACCTATACGGAATATGCCTGATCTATCATGTGCGACAAAGTCCTGGTAGGGGAATTGCTCGTCAGCGATCGAGCCAGGTCGGCGGACATCGAGTCCAGTTCGTGGCCGATATGCCTGCGCCGGGGCATCACCTGGACGGAGTACGGCAGCCGCCAATTGTTCCGTTCTCCACCCGGCCCGGGCACCTCATGTATTGGCGCTTGACCCCGCACATGGAACTGCCGCGTTTCTGCTGACCGGTCTCGTCCAGCGCCCGACCACCAACCCCCGACGCCGACTCCATCGGACCGCGCTGACATTTGCACGATTGCACAGCTGTCTTCATGATGTGGATGGTTGGGCGGCCACGCGCGGGTCGGGAGAACCGGATGGGTTACAGGCAGATGGCACCGTCACACCACACCGGCGTCGACCGGTCGGGGTCGGCCCGATCCCGCGGCCGGCGCGCGCCAACCGCGCCGTGGGGCGCGGCGATGGTTGCGGACGCGGCGTTCACAGGCACCTCGGTACGGCGACCGACGAGCACCACACAGCAGACAACCACTCCGTCCGTGATCGGCACGCCGTGCCGTTGGATGAGTGCGCTGTCAGCGGTAGATAGATGAGCACGTCTGGTCCCCGGCTCCGAATCGGCGCCGATGGGTCGAGGGCGAGCGGAATGTGGCATGTTGGCAGTCATCAGCGCACACGTTTCTCCCTGAACCGTCAATCGCGTGATTGAATCTCGTGCTTGGTCCATGTTAGCCGGCCGTCCGCAGGGCCCCGGAGTAGTCTGCGTATGTCCTTTTTAGACTGATCATGGTGGTGGCTGCCCGGTTGTCGGGCGGACACGACACCTCGAGATCATGGAGTTCTCTACGCTTCACGACCCGGAAGGTGCCGTGTCCACGTGCCATCATCGCCTACCGCCCCCGGTTCCGGCATCGTTGCCGGTACGGGTATCAGCAGCGAATCGGAGGGGTTGCTCGATCGGTTGGCGCAGGTCGCCGATCCGCGTGACCCACGCGGTGTGCGCTACCGGTTGGCGACCCTGCTCGCGATCGGTGTCTGCGCGGTCAGCGTGGCCGGCACAACACGCTGACCGCGGTCGCGGAGTGGGTACGTCGCTGCGACCCGGAACAGTTGAGCCGGTTGGGGTGCTCATTCAACCCGGTGACCGGCCGGTACCGGGTTCCCGACGAGCGCACGTTGCGGGAGGCGTACAGCCGGGTCGACCCGGGTGGGCTGGCCGCCGCCGGGTACGGATACTTCAACGCGTTGGCGCAGGCCGACCCGACGGCGGTGACCCCGCACGGCACTGGTGAACGCGAGCAACGCCGTGCCTGGCATGCCGCCGTCGAGGCGACCTGGCGCCCACCCCGACACGACGGGCTGGCCGCGGACGGCAAGTGCCTACGCGCAGCCCGCCGCCCCGATGGCAGCCAGGTGTACCTGCTGTCGGTCGTGCGCCACCGCGATGCGATCACCTTGGCCACCCGACCCATCGGCGCGAAGACGAACGAGATCACCGAGTTCGCGCCGCTGTGCGACCAGATCCCCGACCAGGACCTAACCGACAAGGTGGTGACGGCCGACGCGATGCACGCCCAGGTCGAGACGGCCGCGCAGATCCGCGCGCAGGGCGGCCACTACCTGCTGGTCGTCAAGGCGAACCAGCCCGACCGCTACGCCGCGCTGGAGGAGTGGTTCGCCGAGCCGGCCTGGGC
>DATEJJ010000821.1:0-3181 GCA_035278125.1 Rugosimonospora sp. | reverse complement strand
GAGGATGCCGAGCACGGCCGCGAGCTGGTCCGGGCCGCGCGGCAGGCTGACCGCGACCGGCTCACCCGCGCCGAGCCCGTGCCCGCGTAGCGCGCCCGCGATCCGCAGCGCCCGCTCCGCCAGTTCGCCATAGCTGAGCATCCCTGAACCGTGTGGGGCGTGCTCGCCTCCGCCCAAACCCGGCTCCGGCTGCGCTCCCCCGGTGCCGTCCCAGGCCACTGCGAGGCGCTCGGGTTCGGTGCGGGCGCGGGCGAAGAACGCCTCGTGCAGCGCCGTTCCCGGCACCAGGCCGGCGGTGGCGTTGACCTGATCCCGCACCCGCCGGGTGCCTGCCGGCAGCAGGTCGGGCACCGGCCCGCTCCAGTCGGCCGTGGCCAGCCAGGACAGCAGCCGCCGGTATGCGCCGAACATGCCGTCCAGCACGCCCGGCGGGAACAGCTCGTCCACGCTGTCCCAGTTGTACGCGAGCCCACCGGCCCGCTCCATCACCTGGTTGTCCAGCCACACCTGCGGTGTCTGGGACACCCCCCAGGCGAGGTCCCCGAACGGGAACGACATGTCGGTCAGCTCCGCGGCCACGCCGAGCGCGCTGGTGAACACGACCGGCATGCTGACGCTGGCGGTACCGGCGGCGCGGGCCAGCTCGCGCAGCACCCAGATCGCGGAGACCGCGGTGTGCTCCATGTCCTGCCAGACCTGCTCCTGGAGCCGCCGTACCCCGGCCAGGAAGCCCGGTTCGGCGTGGTACGCGGCCAGCAGCAGGCTGGTGAAGTCACCCAGCACCCGGTCGATGTCCGGGTGCACCGGCCGGCGGTTGAACAGGGTGAGGTTGACCGTCAGCCGGTCCCGGTCGCTCCACGCGGCGAGTACCTCCGCGAAGGCGGCGGCCAGCACCACCGCCGGGGTCACCCCGTGCCGGCGCGCCTGCCCGGTCAGCGCGCGCCACTGCTCGGGCGGCAGCTGCCCGTCCCGCCGGACGAACCGGGGCGCGCGTACCGCCTCGGGGTCCACCGCGAGCGGCAGCGGCGGCGCGGCCGGCAGCGTGTCCAGCCGGTCGGTCCAGTACTTCTGCGCGGCGGCCAGCTCCCCCGGATCGGGCGGCGCGGCCACCACGTAGTCGCGGAAGCCCACCCCGATCGCCGGCAGCTCGGCGGCCGGGTCGCGGTACAGCGTGGACAGCTCGCCGAAGAATGTCACGATGCTCAGCGCGTCGAGCACGATGTAGTCGAGGCTGAACCCGACCCGGGTACCGCCGTTGTACGGCGCCGCGCCGATCTCCAGCAGCGGCCACCGGGACGGGTCCGGTACCCGGTGCGACAGCCGCGCGCGCAGGGCGTCGGGGTCGTGCACCTCGATCGTGAACCGCGGCACCTCGGCGAGGACCCGCTGGTTGCCCTCGGCGTCGAAGACCGCACGCAGCATGTCGTGCCGGACTACGAGCCGGTTGACCGCCTCCTCCAGCCGGCCCAGGTCCACGCCGGTACCGTCGAACTCCCAGTACCAGTGCGACCCGACGCCGCCGAGCGAGAAGTCGTCCAGCCGGCCCATCCAGTACGCCCGCTGCACGTCGGTCGGCGGGAACGGCTCGTACCGCTGCGCCGGGTCGGGTACCAGCGCCGGGCGCTCGGGCTCGACCGAGGCGGTCAGGGTGGCCGCGAAGTCCTTGAGCAGCGGGGTGGCGAACAGCTGGCGCAGCGTACCGCCGGCCAGCCCCGCGGCGGCCAGGCGCGGCAGCATCCTCGTCGCCACCAGGCTGTCCCCGCCGAGGGCGAAGAAGCTCTGGTCGCGCCCGACCGGGGCCGTGCCGAGCAGGTCCGCCCAGACCCCGGCGACCGCCGCCTCGACCGGTCCGGCCGGTGCCTCGATGTCCTTTGTGGACGGTGCGGCGAGCAGCCGGGCGAGCGCCGGCCGGTCGACCTTCCCGTTGGCGGACAGGGGCAGCGCGTCGAGCACCACGATCGGGTCGGGCACCATGTAGGACGGCAGCAGGGCGGCAAGGTGGGCGCTCAGCTCCGCCGGCCCCGCGCCGGCACCGGTCACCGCGGCGGCCAGACGCTTGCGGGTACCGTCGCCGACCGCGACCGCCACCCCGCGCGTCACGCCCGGGTAGCTGGCGAGCGCCGCGTCGATCTCGCCCAGCTCGATCCGGTGCCCCCGGATCTTCACCTGGAAATCCGCCCGGCCCAGGAACTCGACGGTCCCGTCCGGCCAGTACCGGGCCAGGTCACCGGTCCGGTACCAGCGCACACCGTCGTGCGTGACGAACCGGTCGGCGGTGCGGTCCCGGTCGCCCCGGTACCCGTCCGCCACCGAGGCGCCGCCGATCCACAGCTCCCCCTCGACCCAGTCGGGCCGGTCCCGCCCGGCGGTGTCGACCACGCGCATCCGCTGGTTGGGCAGCGGCCGGCCGTACGGGGCGGCCCGCCAGTGCTCGGGCGGGCACACCGGTACCGGCTGGACCGTGGAGTGGATCGCGGTCTCGGTGGTACCGCCGAGCGCGACGAGCTGCGCGGCCGGGCAGCGCCGCGCGAGCCGGTCGGACAGGTCCACCCCGACCCAGTCGCCACCGAGCAGCGCCAGCCGCAGCGCAAGCTCTCCGGGTGGCACGCCCTCGGCGGCGACCAGCAGCATTTCCAGCAGGGCTGGTACCGACTGCCACACGGTCACGCCCCAGCGCTGGACCAGCGCCACCCAGGCCGCGGCGTCGCGGCGGGTGGCGTCGTCGACCAGCACGACCGAGCCGCCCACGGAGAGCAGGCCGAACATGTCGTAGACGGACAGGTCGAAGTCGGGCGCGGACACGGCGAGCACGCGGTCCCCGGCGTCGACGCCGAAGCGCTCGTTGACGGCGTCGATCGTGTTGACCGCCGCGCGGTGCGGCACCATCACGCCCTTCGGCTCACCCGTGGAGCCCGACGTGAACAGCAGGTACGCCAGCGCGTCCGGGTCGCCGCCCACCGCCGGTACCAGCCCCGGCCCGCCGTCCAGCGGTACCGCGGCGATCCCCTCCGGCAGGTCGGGCAGCGGTCCGGCGCCGACCGCGAACCGTACCCCGGCCCGCGCGTAGATCCGGTCCCGGCGCGGTACCGGCTGGTCCACGGCCACCGGTACGTACGCGCCGCCGGCCCGCAGCACGCCGAGCACCGCGACCACGTGGTCCGGGCCGCGCGGCACGGTGACG
>DATEJJ010000820.1:0-8743 GCA_035278125.1 Rugosimonospora sp. | reverse complement strand
TGATGGCCGAGGGCATGGACAACCGGGACATGGCCCGTCGGCTCTCGATCAGCTACACCACGGTACGCAGCCACGTCCGGCACCTGCTGCGCAAGCTCGGCGCCCGGTCCAAGCTCGAAGCGGTGGTCAAGGCCGCCGACTGCGGCCTGCGGGACTGCTGATCCTCACGGGAAGAGCGGCCTTCGGCCGCGCTGGTCATCCCGGTCTCGTCCAGTTGAGGTAGGCCGGACCGGGCGTCGCGCTCGGTCCAAAACCGGTCACGGGTACGAGGGGGCGGCGATACCCGCCACCCTACGGTTGACCGCATGTTCAGGCCGACCTTTCCGGACAAGCTGACCAACCTCCTGACCGGCCAGTTCCCGCTGCCGAAGCGGGCGCTGCTCGCCAGCCTCGGTGTGGTGGCGCTGGCGGTCGCCGCGCTGTTCACGGTGCCGGCGATGCGTGGCAAGCCAGCCGCCGCGCCGGACACGATACACGCCCCGCTGCACGCCGAGGGGGGCTCGATCGTGGACGCCGACGGGCACCGCGTGGTGCTCAGCGGCGTGAACTGGTTCGGGCTGGAGACCGAGACGTTCGCGCCGCACGGGCTGTGGACGCGCAACTGGGGCGACATGCTCAACCAGATGCGGGACTCCGGCTTCAACACGCTGCGCCTGCCGTACAGCAACCAGCTGTTCGACCCGGCCAGCAAGCCCAACGGCATCGACTACGGTCGCAACCCCGACCTCAAGGGGCTGAGCGGGCCGCAGCTCATGGACAAGATCGTCGACGGCGCGACCAGCCGCGGCATGATGGTGCTGCTGGACCAGCACCGCCCGGACGCGTACGCGCAGAGCAACCTCTGGTACACGGACAAGCTCAGCGAGCAGAAGTGGATCAGCGACTGGGTCGCGCTGGCCAGGCGGTACCGCGACAACCCGCTGGTGATCGGCGCTGACCTGCACAACGAGCCGCACGGACAGGCCACCTGGGGCGACGGCAACCAGTCCACCGACTGGCGGCTGGCCGCGCAGCGCGCGGGGAACGCGGTACTCGCCGCGAACCCGAACTGGCTGATCGTGGTCGAGGGTGTCGAGTCGTACCAGAACAACGGGTACTGGTGGGGTGGCAACCTGCAGGGCGCGGCCCAGCACCCGGTCAAGCTGACCGACCAGGCCAAGCTCGTCTACTCGGCGCACGACTACAGCCCGAAGGTGTTCGCGCAGTCCTGGTTCACCGACCCGACCTTCCCGGCCAACATGCCGGCGCTGTGGGACAAGCAGTGGGGCTACCTGGTGAAGGACAAGACGGCGCCGGTACTCCTCGGTGAGTTCGGCGGGCGCTCGGTCGGCAACGACCCCGAGGGCGTGTGGCAGCACCACCTGATCGGGTTCCTGAAGGACAACGGGATCAGCTACACGTACTGGTCCTGGAACCCGGACTCGGGTGACACCGGAGGCGTGCTGAAGGACGACTGGACCACGGTCGACCAGGCCAAGCTGGATATGCTCCGCACGTACCAGGGCACCATGGCCCAGCCCCCGACCCAGAAGCCCTGACCCCTACCCCACCGGTTGTGCCCGCAGTTCTGCTGCGGGCATAACCGCTTGTCTGAGTGAGTACTCGCTCAGTACACTTCTGCCCGTGCCAGAGACCACGCCGGCGCGCCGCCGCCGGGTACCCGCGCTGGCGCCCGAGGAGCGCCGGGCGGCCATCGTCGCCGCCACCGTGCCGCTGCTGCGCGAGCACGGGCTCGCGGTGAGTACCCGCCAGATCGCCGAGGCGGCCGGCGTGGCCGAGGGTACCCTCTTCGGCGTCTTCGCGGACAAGACCGCGCTGCTGCGCGCCGCCCTGGTCAGCATGCTCGACCCGGAGCGCGCGGTCCGCGCGTTCGAGGGCATCGACCCGCACCTGGACCTGCGCGCCCGGCTGGTCGCCGCGCTGGACGTGATGCGCGAGCGGTTCGACCGCAACGCCGCGCTGATGGGCGCGCTGCGCGCCGAGCAGCTCAAGCGCGGAGTGTCCAAAGAGGACATCGCCGGCGGCGTCGAGTTCATGCGGAAGATGGAGCACTCGCGCGAGCGCATCATCGAAGGCATCACCGCACTCATCGAGCCGGACCGCGCCCTGCTGCGGCGCAGCCCGGCCACCACCGCGCACCTGCTGTTCGTCATCCTGATGGCCAGCTCGCGCGCGGGCTTCCTGCCGACCGTCGAAACCATGGACAACAGCGAAATCGTGGCGCTGCTGCTGGACGGGCTGCTGCTGCGACCGTCGCGCCCGCGCCGGAACACCCACGGGGGAAGGCCCATCGCATGCTGATCCGACTGCTCCGCCAGTACCTGCGCCCCTACCGGCGACCGATCACGCTGGTCGTGCTCCTGCAGTTCCTGCAGACGCTGGCCACCCTGTACCTGCCCACGCTCAACGCCGACATCATCGACCGCGGCGTGGTCACGGGGGACACCGGGTACATCGTGCGTACCGGCGGGTTCATGCTCGCCGTCACCCTGGCCCAGATCGCCTGCGCCATCGCGGCCGTGTACTTCGGCGCGCGTACCGCGATGGGCGTGGGGCGGGACGTGCGGGCCGGGATCTTCGCGCGGGTACAGGACTTCTCCGCGCGGGAGGTGGGCCACTTCGGCGCCCCCTCCCTCATCACCCGTACCACGAACGACGTGCAGCAGGTGCAGATGCTGGTGCTGCTCACGTTCACCCTGATGGTCTCCGCGCCCATCATGTGCTTCGGCGGCATCATCATGGCGCTGCGCCAGGACGTGCCGCTGTCCGCGCTGCTGCTGGTCGTGGTACCGGTGCTGATCGCGATCGTGCTCCTGCTGATCAGCCGGATGCGCCCGCTGTTCCGGCAGGTGCAGGAGCGCATCGACCAGGTGAACCGGGTGCTGCGCGAGCAGATCACCGGCATCCGGGTGATCCGCGCGTTCGTCCGGGACCAGCACGAGCGGGAGCGCTTCGGCGTCGCCAACGCCGAGCTGACCGACGTGTCGCTACGGGTGGGTCAGCTGATGGCGCTGATGTTCCCGGCCGTGATGGTCGTGGTGAACCTGTCCAGTGTGGCCGTGCTCTGGTTCGGTGGGCACCGGATCGTGGACGGCATGCAGGTGGGCGCGCTGACCGCGTACCTCTCGTACCTGATGCAGATCCTCATGTCGGTGATGATGGCGACGTTCATGTTCGTCATGGTGCCGCGCGCCGAGGTGTGCGCCGAGCGCATCCAGGAGGTGCTGGACACCGAGCCGAGCGTGCGGCCGCCGGAGCAGGCGGTCACCGAGACCGGGCAGCACGGGTACCTCGACCTGCGGGGCGCGGAGTTCCGGTACCCGGGCGCGGAGGAGCCCATCCTGCGCGGCGTGGACCTGATCGCCCGGCCGGGCGAGACCACCGCCATCATCGGCAGCACCGGCAGCGGCAAGACCACGCTGCTGCACCTGGTACCCCGGCTGTACGACGTGACCGGCGGCAGCGTGCTGGTGGACGGGGTGGACGTACGCGAGCTGGAGCCGGCGCTGCTGTCCCGCGTCATCGGGCTGGTACCGCAGCGGCCGTACCTGTTCTCCGGCACCGTCGCCTCCAACCTGCGGTACGGGCGGCCGGACGCGACCGACGAGGAGCTGTGGCACGCGCTGGAGGTGGCGCAGGCGCGGGACTTCGTCACCGAGATGCCGGGCGGGCTGGACGCGCCGATCGCGCAGGGCGGCTCGAATGTCTCAGGTGGACAGAGGCAGCGGCTGGCGATCGCGCGGGCACTGGTACACCAGCCGGAGGTGTACCTGTTCGACGACGCGTTCTCGGCGCTGGACTACGCGACCGACGCGGCGCTGCGTACCGCGCTGGCCCGGGAGACGACCGAGGCGGCCGTGGTCATCGTGGCGCAGCGGGTCAGTACGATCCGGGACGCGGACCGCATCGTGGTGCTCGACGGCGGCCGGGTGGTGGGCACCGGTACGCACGCGGAGCTGATGGACGACAACCCGACGTACCGGGAGATCGTGCTCTCCCAGCTGACCGAGCGAGAGGCGGCCGCCGCATGAGCGCCCCAACGACGACTCCGTCGCGGCCGAACCCGCCGGCGTTCGGGCCGGCGCGGATGATGATGGGGCCGCCGCAGGGCAAGTCCCTTGATTTCAAACGGTCCTCGCGCCGGCTGCTCGGCATGCTGCGCCCGGAGCGCATCACCGCGGCGCTGGCGGTCACGTTCGGCGTGCTGAGCGTGGCGCTGACCGTCACCGGGCCGCGGCTCCTGGGGCAGGCCACCGACATCATCTTCAGCGGCGTGGTCGGCGGCAAGCTGCTGCCCGCCGGCGTGACCAAGGCGCAGGCCGTGGCCCAGCTGCGGGCCGAGGGCAAGGGGCGGCTCGCGGACATGCTCAACGCGATGAGCGGCGTGGTACCGGGCCGGGGCATCGACTTCGCGGCACTGGGCCGGGTGCTCGGCTGGGTGGTGGCCATCTACCTGTGCGCATCGGTCTTCGGCGTGGCACAGGCGCGGCTGACCACCCTGGTGGTACAGCGCACCGTGTTCCGGCTGCGCGAGCAGGTGGAGGACAAGCTGTCCCGGCTGCCGCTGCGCTACTTCGACGGGCAGCCGCGCGGCGAGGTACTGAGCCGGGTCACCAACGACATCGACAACCTGGCGCAGACCCTGCAGCAGACGCTGAGCCAGCTGCTGACCGCGGTGCTGACCGTGGTGGGCGTACTGGTGATGATGCTCTGGATCTCGCCGCTGCTGGCCGTGGTGGCGGTGGTGACGGTACCGCTGTCGGTGCTGGTCACCATCAACGTCGGCAAGCGCTCCCAGCCGCAGTTCGTGAAGCAGTGGTCCAGCACCGGCAAGCTCAACGGGCACATCGAGGAGATGTTCACCGGGCACTCGCTGGTGCGCGTGTTCGGCCGGCAGCCCGAGGCGGCCGAGATGTTCGACAAGCACAACAGCGCGCTGTTCCAGTCGAGCTTCCGGGCGCAGTTCATCTCCGGCATCATCCAGCCGGCGATGATGTTCATCGGCAACATCAACTACGTGCTGGTCGCCGTCGTGGGCGGGCTGCGGGTGGCGTCCGGCGCCATGTCGCTGGGCGAGGTGCAGGCGTTCATCCAGTACTCGCGCCAGTTCAGCCAGCCGCTGACGCAGCTGGCCAGCATGGCCAACCTGGTACAGTCCGGGGTCGCCTCGGCGGAACGGGTGTTCCAGCTGCTGGACGCGGAGGAGCAGGAGCCCGAGCCGGCCAACCCGGCCCGCCCGCAGCGGGTACGCGGGCGGGTGGCGTTCGAGGACGTCTCCTTCAGCTACACCCCCGACAAGCCGCTCATCGAGCACCTGTCGCTGGCGGTCGAGCCGGGCCAGACCGTCGCCATCGTCGGTCCCACCGGTGCCGGCAAGACCACGCTGGTCAACCTGGTGATGCGCTTCTACGAGGTGACCGGCGGCCGGATCACCCTGGACGGGGTGGACATCGCCAGGATGGACCGCGAAGAGCTGCGCGGCCACGTGGGCATGGTGCTCCAGGACACCTGGCTGTTCGGCGGCACCATCGAGGAGAACATCGCGTACGGCGCGGACAACCCCAGCCACGCGCAGGTGTGCGCGGCGGCCGAGGCGGCGCACGTGGACCGGTTCGTGCGTACCCTGCCCGACGGGTACCAGACGGTGATCGACGAGGAGGGCGGCGGTGTCAGCGCGGGCGAGAAGCAGCTCATCACCATCGCCCGGGCGTTCCTCGCCGAGCCCAGCATCCTCATCCTGGACGAGGCCACCAGCTCCGTGGACACCCGCACCGAGGTGCTGATCCAGCGCGCGATGAGCCGGCTGCGCGCCGGGCGTACCAGCTTCGTCATCGCGCACCGGCTGTCCACCATCCGCGACGCCGACCTGATCCTGGTGATGGAGTCGGGCAGCATCGTGGAGCAGGGTACGCACGACGACCTGGTCTCGGCCGGCGGCGCGTACGCCCGCCTGTACGCCGCCCAGTTCGCCCAGGCGGTCGCCGAGGTGGACTGACCGCGCGTTCCGCTCAGGTACCCCCTGCCGCGGGCGATCTGTTCTCCGTGGACTCACCGTGTCCCTGAGGAGAGTGACGTGGCCGGGCAGCTCGGGCGTGGACGGTTGGCACGGCTGCTCGCCGACCGCCGGGTCAACACCAAGATCCTCGTTTCGCTGACCGTCTCCGCGCTCGCCACCCTCGGCGTGGCCGCGATCGGGCTGCGCGGCATGGCGCAGGTGGCCGACCAGAGCCGGCAGCTGTACGCGGACTCGATGCTGCCCCTGACGCACCTGGCCGACATCCACGACTCGGAGCTGAAGTCCCGGCTGGACCTGCACCGGGTGGCCGTGCAGACCACCGACAAGGACCGGCAGACCATGCTCCAGGTGCTGCACGAGACCGACGGCGAGCTGGCCGACGCGCGGGCCGCGTACAACAAGACCAGCACCCAGGTCGGCACGGCCATGATGACCCAGTTCAACCAGAAGTGGGACGCCTACATCCAGCTCCGCGACCAGCAGATGATCCCGCTCGCGCTCAAGGGCGACCTGGCCGGCTTCAACCGGCTGCAGAACAACGTGGCCCAGCCGCTCATCTCCGACGCCGCCGACGCGCTGGACGCCCTGCAGGTCCAGGAGACCAAGGTCGCCGAGGCGCACGACACCAGGGCGCAGCAGCTGTACCGCGGCGGCCGCACGCTGATCGTCATCTTCCTGGTCCTCGGCGTCGGCCTGTCCGTGCTGCTCGGCCAGTACGTCGCGTGGCTGATCGTGCGACCGCTGCGCCGGGTGGACGAGGTGCTGGCCCGGGTGGCGGACGGGGACCTCACGCAGCAGGTCGGCGCGGCCGGCGCGGACGAGGTGGGCCGCATCTCGCGCGCCCTGGACCGGGCCAACGCGCGTACCCGGACCGTGGTGCAGGCGGTGCTCGGCAGCACCGGCCGGCTGCTGGAGCTCACCAGCAACACCGCCACCATCAGCGCCACCATCGCGGACCGGGCGCGGGAGGCGTCGCAGCGCTCCGGCGCGGTACGCGGTACCGCCGACGAGGTGTCGGACAACGTCCAGACCGTGGCGTCCAGCACGGAGGAGATGCGCTCCTCGATCTCGGAGATCGCCAGCAGCTCGGCCCGGGCGGCCACGGTCGCCGCCGAGGCGGTACAGGCGGCCAGCGCCACCAACGAGACGGTGGCCCGGCTCGGCGTCTCCTCCGCGGAGATCGACACCGTGGTCAAGGCGATCACCGCGATCGCGGAGCAGACCAACCTGCTCGCGCTGAACGCCACCATCGAGGCGGCCCGCGCCGGCGAGGCGGGCAAGGGCTTCGCGGTGGTGGCCGGCGAGGTGAAGGACCTGGCCCAGGAGACGGCCAAGGCGACCGAGGACATCACCCGCCGGGTGGCCGCGATCCAGGCCGACACGACCAGTGCGGTATCGGCGATCGGCGAGATCGTGCGGGTGGTCACGCAGATCGCGGAGTACCAGCAGACGATCGCCGCCGCGGTCGAGGAGCAGACGGCCACGGCCGCCGAGATCAGTCGCAACGTGACCAACGCGGCCAACGGCAGCGCCAGCATCGCGGCCGGCATCGCCACCGTGACCGCGAGCGCCGAGTCCACAAGCGACGGTGTACGCAAGACCCAGGAGGCCACCGGGGAACTGACCCGCCTGAGCTCCGAACTCGCCGACCTCGTCAAGCAGTTCCAGGTCTAGCCCGCTGGGGGCTACCAGCTTCCGCCGCCGCCCCCGCCGCCACCGCCGCCGGAGAAGCCGCCCGCGAAGCCGGACGAGCCGGACACCGACGGCGGCGTCGTGGCGATCGTGCCGACCGTTGTGGTGGCGAAGCTGCCGATCGACTGGTGGAAGTACGCCATGTCCCAGCCCGCCAGGCCGCCGTACCAGTACAGGCCGGCGCTGCCGTCCGGCTGTACCGCGCCGATCCGCGCGAACTCCGCCGCCCACCGGTCCACCAACCCGAACACCATCGCGTACGGGAGGTACCGCGAGAAGATCTGCTCCCGCTCCTCGAAAGCGATCTGCTCCGCCTCGGCCGTCGCGATATACAGCCGGAACCCCTGTACCCGCGCCAGCATCGCGCTGCCCCGCCCGGTACGGGCCGGGAACCTGCCGGCGACGGCGAGCAGCACCAGCGCGCCGAGGACCAGCCCGGCACCCAGCAGCGCGGCGCGGGTGAGCATGCCGAGCAGCACGGTGATCCCGACCGCGCCCAGCACCACGAGCACCGCGACCGTACGCGCGAGGGTCCGGGTACGCGCCGGGCTGCGGCGGTACCAGCCCTGCTGGACCATGTCGGTGTAGAGCTGCCCGCGTACCCTGCCCAGGTCGCTGGCGAACGTGTACTTCAGCGCGGACAGGCGCACCGTGTCCCGCCCCTGGAACAGCGCGGCGAACAGGGTGCGCTCGTACGGCAGGAAGTCCGCGTCGCCACCGGTCAGCCTGGTCAGCTCCCAGTCCCGGGAGCCGTACCGCTTGGCCAGCGGCAGCTCGCGGATGTGCAGGTGCCGGCGTACCGCGAAATCGATGATCGTGGCGGTGACGTCCAGCACGTTGGCCTGTTCGTCGATGAGGGTGCCCACCTGGCCGGGCCGGATCTCGGCGCCCCGGTAGCCGGGGCGGTGCGGCAGCGCGCCGTTGGGGTCCAGCGGCGGCGGCACGAACTCGACGGACACCGGCGGCCCGCCGACCAGCGGCTTGCGCCGTTCGGCGGCGGCCTCGCCGTGCCCGGGGGTCAGGCCGGGCAGCAGG
>DATEJJ010000819.1:0-10045 GCA_035278125.1 Rugosimonospora sp. | reverse complement strand
CGCCTGGTGCTGCCGGCGCGGAGCTGGACCCTCCTCGAAGCGGTGACGCGCTGACCGCTGACCGGGTGTCGGATCAGCGCAGCACGAAGCCGGGTACCAGGTCGTCGTCCGGGTCCGCCGTGAAGACGTGCTCGCCGGTGGGGTAGGCGGTGCCCGTGATGGCGGGTATGACGGCGGGGAACCCGTCACTGGTGGCTTCGCCGACCACCCGGGCGGTGAAGCGCGAACCGACAATCGACTCGTGCACCAGTGCCTGGCCGGCGGCCAGCCGCCCGGTCGCGGTGAGCGTGGCCAGCCGGGCCGCCGTGCCCGACCCGCACGGCGACCGGTCCAGCTCACCGTCCGCGAAAATCGTCACGTTGCGCTGGTACGCTCGGCCGTCCTCGCTGCCGAGGTCCTCCCAGAGGATGGTGCCGTACACGCCGCTCAACCGGTCATCGCCGGGGTGCCTGGCCCAGTCGGTGTCGTTGAGCGCGCGGGTGACCTCGCGGCCGAGCGCGATGAGGTCGAGGTGGGCCCGCGGTGCCACGCTCAGGCCCACGCTGGCGGCGTCGAGCTGGGCGTAGATGGCGCCGCCGAAGCCGATCGCGACGCGTACCTCCCCGCACGAGGTCGGTACCGGCACGTCCGCGGCGATCAGGTAGCTCGGCACGTTGACGAAGTCGACCGCGGCGACCCTGCCGTGCCGGGTGTGCACGCGCGCGGTGACCCGGCCGGAGGGTACGTCGACGGCGACCTCGGTCACGCCCGTGTCCGGCGCGGGGACGCGCCCGGAGCGGACCGCCCACGCGCCGAGGGCGATCGTGCCGTGCCCGCACGCCGTGGAGAACCCGTCCTTGTGCCAGAACAGCACCCCGAGTTCGGCGCCCGCGCCGTCGGGCGGGACGAGGAAGCCGCCGTACATGTCCGCGTGCCCGCGCGGCTCGTGGCAGAGCAGCCGGCGCAGCCCGTCCACGCCCGGATCGCGCATCGCGAACACCCGCCGCGCGGCGACGGTGTCCCCATCGATCGGTACCGGCGGCTCGGGCACGATCCGGAACGGCTCACCGCCGGTGTGGTAGTCGACGGTGCGTACCCGGCCATAGTCCATGCCCCCTATTGGATCAGCTCCGGCCGGGTCCGGCGCGGCGCGGGATCAGCACGGCGAGCGCGAGGCCGGCGACCGTGATGGCGGCCAGCGTGACGAGGGACGCGGCGTACGGCCGGCCGCCCGGGCGCGCCGCGCCGACCAGGATGGAGCCGACGAGCGCGGTACCGAGGGAGGAGCCGAGATTCGACACGGCGCGGGACAGCCCGGAGATGTCGCCCTGGTCCCGGTCGGGAAAGGCGGACTGGACGATGGTGACCGACGAGGTCAGCATGACGCCGACGCCGGTACCGACGCACAGCAGGCCGGGTACGAAGCTCGATACGCCGGAGTATGCCGGGACCAGTGCCAGGAGTAGGACCGTACCCGCGGCGGTGATCAGGAAGCCGGCGACGACGAGCCACCGCTGCGCCCGCCGCCGGGCGAACCGTTCGGCACCGAACGACGCGGCGAGGATACCGGCGGTGGCCGGGGTGAGGATCAGGCCGGTCTGGATGGCGGTGTACCCGCGCGCCTCCTGGAGGAAGACCGCGGTGACGAAGAACGTCCCCTGCATCACCAGCCACTGGATGCCCTGGGTACCGAGCCCGAGGTTGGCGGTACGGTCGGCGAACAGCCGCAGCCGCAGCAGCGGTACCCGACCGGCCTGCTCGGCGGAGCGCAGGTGCCAGCCGAAGCCGGCCAGGATCAGCACGCCCAGCCCTATCGACAGCCACACCGGGGAGATGCCGCCCTGCGGGATGAGCACCCGGCCGCCGATGGTGACGTCTGTGCGCGCCGTGAACCAGCCGTACGTCGCCGACTGCAGGGTGCCGGACACGACAAAGAACAGGCCGGCGGCGGAGAGGACCGCGCCGGTCAGGTCGAACCGGGGCCGCGGCCCGTGCCGCTCGTCGGGCGGGATGCGCCGGGCCAGCGCGATGATCCCCGCGACGACCAGCACCTGCAACAGGAACGAGGCGCGCCAGCTGATGAGGCTGGTGAGCGTACCGCCGATCAGCGGGCCGGTCGCCGCGCCCAGGGCGCCGGCACCGCTGACCAGGCCGAAGTACCTGGCCCGGGTGGCGAGGTCGGGGCTGGCCACGGTGACCAGGATGTAGATGGGTGGCACCAGCAGCGCCGAACCGACACCCTCCAGCACCGAGTTGCCGAGAATCAGCACCCCGATGCCGGGTGCGAGCGCGGCCAGCAGGGCGCCGGCGCCGTACAGCAGCAGGCCGGCCACCAGGCAGCGGCGGCGGCCCCAGATGTCGGTCAGCTTGCTGCCCGGGATCATCAGCGCGGCCATGGTCAGGGTGAACAGCGTGATGGACGCCTGCACCCCGAAGACGGTGGTGTGCAGGTCCCGGGCGATCGGGCTGATGGCCACGTTCAGGCTCGTGGCGGCGTAGCTGCAGATGAACTGTGCCAGCGCCAGCGGCCGGACCATCGTCCGGACGGGAAGGGCAGGCGGCGCCGCGGGTGCCATACCCCCCGATGATGTGTGGCACCAGGCCCGGCGGCATCACCCGCCAGGCATGAAATCCGCGGCGCCGCGCCCGCGCCCCCCGTCAGGCGAGGTCGGGACAGAGGTTGTGGATCCTTCCGTGTACCAGCGTGATGGTCTTGAAGCCCGTGGGGCTGAACGCGACGCGGTAGACCCCGGTGATGGTGTACATCCCGCGCGGCAGGTTGCTGCTGCCCGCCGGGATGCGGGCGATCACCGGTCCGACGACGAACCAGACCATCGAACCGTCGGTGCCGTAGGTGATGACCGCGCTGCCGCTCGCGTCGACCAGCGTGCGGGCGCCGGTGTCCACGTTGGACACGCGGAGGAACAGCGCGCCCACGGCCAGTTGCCGCTGCGGCGAGCCGTCCGGATAGGTGGCCACCACCTTGGTCCGGACATGGTTGACCACGACGTCCCAGTGCACGGGAAAGTCGCACAGCAGTCCGGCGGGCGCGTCGTACGGCGGGTACGACACGGGTACCCAGCCTCCGCCCGGCGGGCTGGTACCGGTGTTCGCGCTCGCGGGTACCGCGCCCCCGGTGAGTGCAGCGACAGCGATCAACACAATGATTAGCATCCGACGCACGATCCGGCCCCTCCCACCCGTGACGAGCAGTGCTACTGAGATGACTCGCAGCACGCGCGTCCGGTTGCTACTTGGTCAGCGCCACTGTCGCGTCGGCGTACCCGCTGGCGCTGGCCTTGAGGTTGTCGGTCCAGCTGCCGCCGGCACCGGACTTGTAGGTGAAGCTCGCGGTGGTCACCGCCGCGCCGGTGGCCGGCAGGGTCAGCGTCGTGCTGGTGGTGAACCCGCCACCGGAGCCGTTGGACACAATGGACAGTGTCACGGTCTTGCCCGATCCGATGTTGGACATGACGTTCCCGGACGGGTCGGTCACCTGGACCTTGGTGGTGAAGTTCGCGTTGTTGCCGATCGAGAGCGTGCAACTGGTCGCGTTCACGCACGCGGTGCTCGCGGGGCCGGTCCAGCGGAGCTGGGTGCCCGCCCAGTAGCCCGCCTTGGCGGTCGCGGACCCGGCTCCGCTCGACGCCCACGCGGCGACGGCTGCGGGCGCGGCCACCAGGACCGACCCGGCGGCGGCGGCGAGTACCGCCGCGCGCAGGCGCCAGGCCATCGTCCTCACCCCGCTCAGCTCGAAATCGTGACGGACACCGGGATGGTGAACGTGGCGCCCTGGCAGCCCTGGTCCGGGTTGGTGCCCATGGCCACCGCGCCGGTGTAGGTGAACGTCGCGCTGCTGCCCGCCGCGATCGTGTTGCCCGAGGTGGGCGTCTGGTTGGTGAACGTCACCGCGGTGGTGGTACAGGTACCCGATCCGCCCGACGCGGTGACGGTGCCGCTACCGGTGACCGCGGTGACCCGTACCGCGTACGCGTTGGGGTTGTTCACCTTGAGGTACACGTCCCCGGTCCCGCCCGGTACCAGCAGCCCGGAGGAGACCGCGACCGCACTGGTGGTCGGGTTCTGCGCGGTACCCGCCTGGGCGGTGGCGCTACCGGTGCCGGTGGTGACCCAGTACGCGACGGCGGTACCGGCCGCGAGCGCGACGACCGCGGCCGAGGCGCTCCCCACGATGCCCAGGCGCCCCACGGCGAACTTCACCATTTTCATCTGCCCCGCTCCTCGTGGGTCTGCTCCGCGGTACCGGAGTACGTCAGCGTGAACTTGCGGCCCTTGCAGCCGTTCTGGTTGGTGGTTGTATCGGCGAGCTTGATGGTCAGCGGCACCGTTGCCTTGCCCCGGGCGGGGATGACGTACGGCCGGGCGCCCCGGTCGCGGTAGTCGTACGGCGCCACGGTGAGCTTCGACGCGTCACACGCCGGCGCGCCGGCCGGTGCGGGCGGGGACGCCAGCAGCGTCACTCTGGTGGACAGGGTCAGCAGCCGCACGTCCTGGCTGGCCGGGTTGGTGACGGTGACCGGGAACGTCAACTGCCTGCCGGGCGTGATGCCGGCCACCGTGGAGCTGGCGATCGTGAACGGGTGCGGTTCGTTCGCGGAGTTGTTGGCCAGCGCCAGTTGCCGGCCGCCGAACACGCCCAGCCCGGCCAGTACCGCGTAGCTCAGCACCAGCCAGCCGTGTCGCCTCGCGAAGCCCACGACACTGTCCTTTCTGCTGGCTCGGGTGGGGCCACGGGGCCCCACCCGAGCGGCGGGGAACTACGTCAGTTGCTGGTGAAGGTCAGCGGAACCGTGACGCCCTTGCAGTTGTCCTGGTTGGCGCTGGTGTCCTTGAGCGCGATCGAGGCGCCCGAGGGGCTGAAGGCGGTGTCGCCGGCGGCGAGGTCGGCGCTGATCGCGTTCGGCTGGACCAGGGTGTAGTCGGCGGCGGTGCACGCGGGCTTCGCGCTGTCGGCCTGCGCGGACCAGCTGGCCGTGATCGCCACGGTCACCGAGGTGACGTACTGCGGCGTGGTCAGCGGGTTGGTGATCTTGAAGTTCACCGCCTGCGCGGCGCCGCCGGGCACCAGGCCCGAGGTGGTGCCGGTCTGGGTGATGGTGACGGCCTGGTTGGTGCCGGTCGTGGCCGAGCCGGTACCGGAGCCCGAGGTGGTCCAGTACGCGAACGCGGCGCCACCGCTCACCGCCACGATGGCCACGCCGGCGCCGATGGCGAGGGCGGCCTTGCGGTTCAGCAGCGAGCGGAGGTTCTTGGGCTTACGCATCGACGAGTCTCCCCTTGGAGGTTGTGTCTCGGCGCCGGTTTCGCCACTGGCTCCCCGCCGGCCTGAGCGACCAATTGCGCCCGGCGGATCACTGCCTCGCCTGACCCCTTGTGGGTCTCCACCATCGTGTCCCGGATCCGGATCGCCGGTTATCGGGTGGCTGGGCCGTGGATCAGCCCTGATTTATTGGAAAATCCACTAATGAGATGACAAGGTGGCAGGCGACGTGGCGGGCGGCGATGCGACACCAGGGGACAGAAGCACCGTTGGCACCGCAGACCGCCCGGGTGCCCGCGTGAGAGGATTCCGGTATGGCCGTCGAGCCGCTCCTCCTGCGGGACGGGCGACGGCTGGGGTACGCCGAGTACGGGCAGCCCGGCGGGGACGTGTTCTTCTACTTCCACGGCCATCCGGGCTCGCGCCTGGAGGCGGGCTTCAGCGAGGCGGCCGCCGTCGCCGCCGGGGTACGGGTGGTCGCGCTGGACCGGCCCGGGTACGGCCTGTCCGACTTCCAGCCGGGACGCTCCATTGTGGACTGGCCGGACGACGTCGTACAGGCGGCCGACCTGCTCGGGGTGGACCGGTTCGCGGTGGTCGGCAGCTCCGGCGGCGGCCCGTACGCGCTGGCCTGCGCCTACCGCCTGCCCGACCGGGTGGTACGGGCCGGCCTGCTCAGCGGCGTCGGCCCGTACGACGTCCCTGGCATCACCCGCGGTATGCGCTGGCAGAACCGGGTCGGGTTCCGGTGGGGGTCGCGCTGGCCGGGACTGGCCGGCTGGATGATGCGCGCGATGGAGCGCGGCATCCGTGCGCGCCCGGCCCGTACCGTCGAGGCCATCGCCCGCGCCCTGTCCCCGGTGGACGCGGTCATCGCCCGCCGCCCCGAGGTACGCACGCTGCTGGCCGAGGACATCGCCGAGGCGTTCCGCCAGGGCAGTGCCGGTGCCGCGTGGGACGTGGTGCTGCTGGGCCAGGCGTGGGGCTTCCCGCTGCACGGCATCAGGCCGACGGTGTACCTGTGGCAGGGCGAGGCCGACGTGTTCGTACCCCCGGCGATGGGCCGCTACCTGGCCGCCACCATCCCGCACTGCCGGGCCCGGTTCCTCCCCGGCGAGGGCCACCTCCTCGTCATCGACCACATGCCCGACATCATCCGCACGATCGTGCACCCCGACTGAGGCCGGCAGCACCTCAGGTCAGAACGGGCCGCCGCCGAAGCCTCCCCCACCGAAGCCGCCGCCGAAGGGGCCGCCGCCGAAGGGGCCGTGGTGGCCGTGGCCGAACAGGGCGTCGAAGATGAGCATCCCGCCCAGCGCGCCCGCGCCGGCCGCCAGCGCCGTCTTCCACCAGGGGGTCGAGTACCAGCCGGCGGGTACCGGGCGCCCGCCGACCCAGCCGCCCGGGTAGTAGTACGGCGTCTCCGCGCTCGCCCGTGGCCCGGCCCGGTACGTCTGCCCCCGCAGCACGACCTCGCGCTCCTCGGCGATCGTGTCGGCTCCGCGGGCCGACGCCGGTGCGGGCAGGTCCGGCCCGGGGTCGAGCCCGAGCGCCTCCCGCGCCGCGCGCACGTACGCCAGACCCTCCAGCGCCGACTCCCGTACCAGCTGGTACTGGACGACCGTGCCCGCCCGGGCCAGCTGCCCGCCCGCCGCCTGGTAGCGCTCCGCCGCGTCCGACAGCGCCTGCCGCGCGGCCGGTGCGTCGCCCTGGAGGTTGACCAGCTGCCCGCCCAGCCGCTCGTACCAGCGCTGCGCGTCGGCCCGCGCGTCGGCCAGTGCCTGTTCCTGCTGCGCGGTGGCGCCGCGCCGCCCGGCGAACAGGGCCATCGCGCCGATCACCAGAAGCATCACGAGAAGCAGAACCCCCATGACCCGACGCTAGGCCCGATACCTGTAGGGCCTGTCACCGTGACCTGTGTAAAGCCTGTGAGCGGGTATGAGTAAAGGTGGTTGACATCGTGTCGATGGGGGCTTCGTGTGGAGCCTGCGCCGCGCCCGGCTAGGCCCGCCGGGCCTGGTGCGAGATGCGGGCCAGGACCGCGATGGTGATCCAGTTGGCCAGCAGCGAGGAGCCGCCCGCGGACAGCAGCGGCGTGGTCTGCCCGGTCAGCGGGAGCAGCCGGGTCACCCCGGCGACGATGACGAACACCTGCAGCCCGAGGCCGAAGGCCAGGCCGCCGGCGAGCAGCTTGCCGAAGGAGTCGGTCACCTGCAGCGCCGCGCGCAGCCCGCGGACGACCAGGATCAGGTACAGGGCCAGCAGCGCGGTCAGCCCGAACAGGCCGACCTCCTCGCCGAGGCCCGCGATGATGAAGTCGTTGTGTACCTCGGGCACCATCCGCGGGTGGCCCAGCCCCGGCCCGGTGCCGAGCAGGCCGCCGGTACCCAGGCCGATCAGGCCCTGCACCAGCTGGTACCCGTCGCCGTTGGGGTCGGCGAAGGGGTGCAGCCAGATCGCCACCCGCAGGTGCAGGCGCGGGTACAGCAGGTAGGAGGCGACCGCCCCGGCGGCGAACAGCAGTACGCCCACCGCCACCCAGGAGCCGCGCCGGGTGGCGATGTAGAGCATGGCGACGAACATGCCGAAGTACATCAGCGCCATGCCGAGGTCCTTCTGGCTGGCCAGCACGAGCATGCTGGCGGACCAGACCACCAGCACCGGGCCCAGGTCGCGGCCCCGGGGCACCCACAGGCCGAGGACCCGGCGGCTGGCCAGGGCCAGCACCTCCCGCTTGCGGACCAGGTAGTGCGCGAAGAACACCATCAGGCACAGCTTGGCCAGCTCGCCCGGCTGCAGCGAGAAGCCGCCGACCCGGATCCAGAGCTTGGAGCCGTACACCTCGGAGTAGCGCGCCGGCAGCAGCACCGGTACGAGCACCAGCACGCTGCCGGCCAGCGCGAAGGTGTACGCGTACCGGGACAGGGCCTGGTGGTCCCGCAGCACCCCGAGGACCACGCCGAAGACCACCACCGACGCTGCCGTCCAGGCCAGCTGCCGGACGCCGAGGCTGGCGAAGTCCAGCGGCGCCCGGCCGCCCCCGTCGGCCAGGTCCACCCGGCGCAGGAAGACCACACCGACCCCGTTGATCAGCGCGGCGACGGGCAGCAGAACCGGGTCCGCCAGCGGCGCGAACCGGCGCAGCAGCAGGTACGCGACCAGGAAAGTGAGCGCCATGCCGCCGGGCAGCACCAGCGACCGGCTGGTCACGTGCCCGGTCGCGCCCAGGTCCACGGCGGCGGCGTACGCGGTGATCACCAGGAGCGCGAAGGCCAGCAGCCCGAGCCCCCGGCTGCGGGGCGGGCCCGTGTGCGGCGGCTCCGGCGGGGAGACCAGAACGGTACGCGGCTGGGTGGCGGTCATGGCCGACACTTGCGGCTTTGCGCAAAGATACTCATCGGGTGCTATGGTATGCGCGCCGCGCGACCACGGTGCGGGCGCGGTTGATTACGAGGGCGTGGCGGCGCCCTCCTCAACCAGCCACGGCGGCGGCCCCTCGAACCCGAGCACGTGCACGTCGAACAGCACCGCCGCCGCCACGCCCAGGGCCGGCCCACCCTGGCGCGCCGCCCAGGTGAGGAACGGCCCCGGCTCGAACCCGCCCGCGCCCAGCCCCTTCGTGTACTCCGCGTGCGCGGCCAGCGAGGCGATACCGCGCCGCAGCGGCTCACCGGTCACGTCCACGCCGTGCGTGGGCGCCGCCGCGCCGCCCAGGCACACGTACCGCACCCCGCCCCACGGTTCGAGCCCCTCGTCCAGCAGCTCGGGGAAGATCCAGCGGTTGCCCGCGTCGCGGGCGGCGTCCAGCGTGGCCAGGCCCACCACCCGGTGGTCGGCCTGGTTGGTGAGGCCACCCACCATGCGGACCGCGAAGTCGCCGGAGACGATCACCTCGGGCCGGTGCCGGCGGATCGCGCGGGCGATGTCCCGGCGCAGCGCCGACCCGTACTCGACCACCCCGTCCCGGTGGTCCAGGAACTCCACCACGGACACGCCGACCTCGCGGGCACCGGCCCGCTCCTCCGCCTCGCGCAGCGGCGCCGCCTCGTCCGGGTGCATCCCGTCGATGCCGGCCTCGCCCCGGGTGGCGAGCAGGTACGTCACCTGCTTGCCGGCCGCGGTCCAGCGGGCCACGCACGAGGCGGTCCCGTACTCGATGTCGTCCGGGTGCGCGGCCACGGCGAGGCAGCGGTCCCAGTTCTCCGGCAGGGCCGGCAGCAGGTCAGCCATGGCAGCTACGGTAACCGTGTCCCAACTGATGGTCACGTACCCGAAGGGGCAGTGCCATGGACCCGACCCGGCTGCACCCGCAGGCCCGTGCGGCGCTGGCGGTGCAGCAGCGCGCCCCGCTGACCGTACCCGCGCTGGCCGAGGTGCGGCACAGCATGTCCGCCGCGACCGCGGTCGAAGTGGGCCCCGGCCCCGCCGTCGAGACGGTGCTGGACGTCGACGCGCACGGGGTACCCGCCCGGCTGTACCGGGACGGCGCGGCCGCGCGTACCCCGATCGTGGTATTCGCCCACGGCGGCGGCTGGGTGATGGGCGGCCTGGACACCCACGACGGCCTGTGCCGGCACCTGGTCGCGGCGTCCGGGTGGGCGGTGCTGGCGGTGGACTACCGGCTCGCGCCCGAGCACCCGTTCCCGGCCGCGCTGGACGACGTGTACACGGTGCTGCTCTGGGCTGCCGGACACGCGGCCGAACTCGGCTTCGACCCCGAGCGGATCGCGGTCGCCGGGCACAGCGCGGGAGGGGGCCTCGCAGCCGCCGTGGCCCTGCGGGCGC
>DATEJJ010000818.1:0-6399 GCA_035278125.1 Rugosimonospora sp. | reverse complement strand
CAGCAGGGCGCCCGCGTACAGCGCGTCCCCGCCGTTGTTGCCCGCGCCCACCAGCAGCCACACCCGCCGCCCGTACACCGAGCCGAACCGGTCGGCCAGCAGCAGCGCGGTACGCCGGGCCAGGCCGGCCGCGGCGCGCTGCATGAGGGTACCGTCGGGCAGCCGGGCCATCAGCGCCTCTTCCGCCACCCGTACGTCCGCCACCCGCCACGCCGCCCGCATCAGCCCGCCTCCGTGGTATCCGTGATGCGCTCCGCCACCACCATCGCCGACGCGATGCCCCCGTCGTGCGACAGCGAGAGGTGCCACCGGTTGATCTCGCGCTCGGCCGCCACCGCCGCCACCGTACCGGACACGGTCAGCCACGGCCGGCCATCCGGATCGGCGACGATCTCGCAGTCGTGCCAGTGCAGCCCGACCGGCGCCCCCAGCGCCTTGGCCACCGCCTCCTTCGCGGCGAACCGGGCCGCCAGGGACTCGGGCGAGCGCGGGTTGCCGGACCGCGTGGTGCGCTCCGCCTCGGTGAACAGCCGGTCGGCCAGCAGCGGCGTACGCGCGAGGGCCCGGGTGAACCGGTCGACCAGTACGACATCCATGCCCACCGCGACGATCACGGTGTCCACGATAAGGTGCGTCACCAGCCGGGCAGGAAGAGGCGGGCCAGCCTGGGACGCGGCGCCATCACTCCACCGTCACGGACTTCGCCAGGTTCCTCGGCTGGTCCACGTCGTGGCCGCGGGCGACGGCGATCTCGCAGGCGAGCACCTGCAACGGTACGGTCGTGACGAGCGGGGCGAGCAGCGTGGGCGTCCGGGGTACCCGGATCAGGTGGTTCGCGTACGGGACGACCGCCTCGTCACCCTCCTCGGCGATCACGATCGTACGGGCGCCGCGGGCGCGTACCTCCTGGATGTTGGACACGATCTTGTCGTGCAGTACGCCCCGCCCGGCCGGCGACGGTACCACGCAGACCACGGGCGTACCCTCCTCGATCAGCGCGATCGGCCCGTGCTTCAACTCGCCCGCGGCGAACCCCTCAGCGTGCATGTACGCCAGCTCCTTGAGCTTGAGCGCCCCCTCCAACGCCACCGGGTACCCGACGTGCCGCCCGATAAACAGCACGCTGCGCGATCCGGCGATGTCCCGGGCCAGCGCGCGTACGGGCTCCATAGTGGACAGCACATCCTCCACTTTGGACGGCATGGCCTGCAACTGGGCCACGACCGCGGCCACCTCGTCGGCGTACTTGATCCCGCGTACGTGCGCCAGGTGCAGCCCGACCAGGTAGCACGCGACCAGCTGGGTCAGGAACGCCTTGGTCGACGCCACCGCGATCTCCGGACCCGCGTGCGTGTACAGCACCGCGTCCGACTCGCGCGGGATCGTGGAACCGTTGGTGTTGCAGATCGCCAGCACCCGCGCCTTCTGCTCCTTCGCGTGGCGCAGGGCCATCAGCGTGTCCATCGTCTCGCCGGACTGCGAGATGGCCACCACCAGCGTGGACCGGTCCAGCACCGGGTCGCGGTACCGGAACTCGCTGGCCAGCTCCACCTCGCACGGGATACGGGTCCAGTGCTCGATCGCGTACTTGGCCACCAGCCCCGCGTGGTACGCGGTACCGCACGCCACGATGAACACCTTGTCGATGTCGCGCAGGTCCTGGTCGGTCAGGCGGACCTCGTCCAGCAGGATGTCACCGCTCGCGTGCAGGCGCCCGAGCAGCGTGTCGGCGACCGCGCGGGGCTGCTCCGCGATCTCCTTGAGCATGAAGTGGTCGTACCCGCCCTTCTCGGCGGCGGAGGCGTCCCAGTCGATGTGGTAGTCCTTGCCGGCGACGACCTCACCGGCGAAGTCCGTGATGGTCACCTCGTCCGGGGTGATCACCACCACCTGGTCCTGGCCCAGCTCGATCGCCTCGCGGGTGTGCTCGATGAACGCGGACACGTCGCTGGCCAGGTAGTTCTCCCCGTCCCCGCGCCCGACCACGAGCGGCGAGTTGCGCCGGGCCCCGACCACCGCCCCCGGCTCGGCCAGGTCCACGGCGAGCAGGGTGAACGCACCCTCCAACCGCCGGCACACCCGCCGCATCCGCTCCGGCAGGCTGCCGGTCTCGCTGGCGAGCAGGTGCGCCACGCACTCGGTGTCGGTGTCACTGGCGAACTCGACGCCCGCCGACTCCAGCTCCAGGCGCAGCTTGGCGAAGTTCTCGATGATCCCGTTGTGGATCACGGCGATCCGCCCGTCGGCGGACAGGTGCGGGTGCGCGTTGCGGTCGGTGGGCCCGCCGTGCGTCGCCCACCGGGTGTGCCCGATTCCGGTGGTACCCGCGCCGATCGCGCCGCGCTGTCCGGACGCGGCGAGCGCCTTCTCCAGGTTGGCCAGCTTGCCGGCCCGCTTCTCGGTGAGCAGCCGCCCTCCGGCGACGATCGCCACACCGGCCGAGTCGTACCCGCGGTACTCCAGCCGTCGCAGCCCGTCCATCACGATCGACAGCGCCGGCCGACCGCCGACGTACCCCACGATGCCACACACGCAAGGCACAGTAGCAGACTTCGCGCAATCCACCTGCTCGAATGTCGCCTTAATGCGCACTCCTTGTGCGCGTTTTGGCGAACCGGGTCAGCCGGGGCTGGCCTGGCGGACCAGGGCGGCGATACGTTCGGCGACCGCCTGGGCACCGTCGCCGGTGGGGGCCTCCACCATGACGCGGACCAGCTGCTCCGTGCCGGACGGGCGGAGCAGCACCCGGCCCGCGTCGCCCAGCTCCGCGCTGGCCGCGGCGACCGCCGACCGTACCTCGTCCGCCGCGGCCGCGGCGGCCCGGTCCGCCACCGGTACGTTCAGCAGCACCTGGGGCAGCTTGGTCACGACGGCCGCCAGCTCGGCGAGCGACCGGCCCGAGGCCGCCACGCGGGCGAGCAGGTGCAGGCCGGTGAGGACGCCGTCACCGGTGGTCGAGTGGGCCGGCATGACCACGTGCCCGCTCTGCTCCCCGCCGAGCGCGAAGTTGCCGGCACGCAGCGCTTCGAGCACGTACCGGTCGCCAACCCGGGTCTCCAGGAGCCGGATGCCCGCGTCCCGCATGGCCAGCTTCAGGCCCAGGTTGCTCATCACGGTGGCGACCAGCGTGTCCTCGGCGAGCGTGCCGCCGGCCTGCATGGCCAGCGCGAGGATGGCCAGGATCTGGTCGCCGTCGACCACCCCGCCGGTCGCGGTGACCGCGAGGCAGCGGTCCGCGTCGCCGTCGTGCGCGATACCGGCGTGCGCGCCGTGCGCGGCGACGGCCGCCTGGAGCGATTCGAGGTGGGTGGAGCCGCAGCGCTCGTTGATGTTGACGCCGTCGGGCTCCGCGTGGATGGCGATCACCTCGGCGCCGGCGCCCCGGTACGCCGCGGGGCCCACCTCGGATGCCGCGCCGTTCGCGCAGTCCACCACCACGCGCAGCCCGTCCAGCCGGTGCGGTACCGAACCGGTGAGGTGCTTGACGTAGTGCTCGGCCGCGTCGGGCATGTCCCGCACCCGGCCGACCCGGGCGCCGGTGGGCCGGGTCCAGCCGCCGGCGCCGGCGCGGATCGCCGCCTCGATGGTCTCCTCGACCTCGTCGGGCAGCTTGTGCCCGCCGGCGGCGAACAGCTTGATGCCGTTGTCCGGCATCGGGTTGTGCGACGCGGAGATCATCACCCCGAGGTCGGCGGGTACCTCCGTCATCATGTACGCCACCGCGGGCGTGGGCAGCACGCCGAGGCGTACCACCGTGGCTCCGGCGCTGGCCAGGCCGGCCACCACGGCGGCCTCCAGCATCTCCCCGCTGGCCCGGGGGTCGCGCCCGACGACGGCGACCGGCGGGTGGCTGCGGTCCCGCTCGGCAAGCGTGTGCGCGGCCGCCACGGCCACCGCCATGGACAGCTCGGGTGTCAGGTCGGCGTTCGCCCGACCCCGGACGCCATCGGTGCCGAACAGCCGGCCCATACGCGGGTACCTCCAGAAAATAGCGACAGCCGGGCACGCCAGCCCCGAAGTTGACGGTGAGGCGGCGTACCCGGCTGATGCGGGCTTAGCGCTTCGAGTACTGCGGCGCCTTGCGCGCCTTCTTCAGACCGTACTTCTTGCGCTCCTTGACACGCGCGTCGCGAGTCAGGAATCCGGCTTTCTTCAGTCCGGGGCGCAGGTCGAGGTCGAGCTCGCAGAGCGCACGCGATATGGCCAGGCGCAACGCACCTGCCTGCCCGGTGGTACCCCCGCCACGCAGGTTGGCGAAGACGTCCACCGACTCGGCCCGGTCGGCGTTGACCAGCGGCTCGCGTACCAGCTGCTGGTGCACCTTGCTCGGGAAGTACTCGGCGAGGGCGCGCCCGTTGAGGGTGAAGTTGCCGGTACCGGGCACCAGCCGTACCCGAACGATCGCCTCCTTGCGGCGACCGACGGTCTGGATCGGGCGATCACCGCGCGGTGCACGGGGCGCGGGCGCCGGAGCGGGCACGGCGGCCTCGGCCATGGCGGCCGGGGTGGGGATGGTGCTCTCAGTCATCGGTCCACTTCACCTACTGGGCGATCTGCTTGATTTCGAAAGGCTTGGGCTGCTGCGCCGCGTGCGGGTGCTCCGCGCCGGCGTACACCTTGAGCTTCTTGATGAGCTGGCGGCCGAGCCGGTTGTGCGGCAGCATCCCCTTGACCGCCAGCTCGATCGCCCGCTCCGGGCGCTTGGCCAGCAGTTCGGTGTAGCCGACCGCACGCAGTCCGCCCGGGTAGCCGGAGTGGCGGTACGCCACCTTGGTCTGCCGCTTGTTGCCGGTCAGCGCGACCTTGCCGGCGTTGACGACGATCACGAAGTCGCCGGTGTCCACGTGCGGCGCGAAGGTCGGCTTGTGCTTGCCCCGGAGCAGCGTCGCGGCCTGCGTCGCCAGGCGCCCGAGCACCACGTCGGAAGCGTCGATGACGTGCCAGTGGCGCTCGATCTCGCCCGGCTTCGGGCTGTAGGTACCCACAGCTTTACCTTCTCGCTCGTTGTCGGTTGATCAGGTGCGAACGCACGGCGCCGGCTCGGCGCACAAATAACCAGCGTACCCGCGCAGCGGGGACGCTTGGCAATCGCACAACAGCGCATAACGATACCTGGTCCCGGTCGCCGCGCGCAAAACGGCCCCGAACTGCGGCGGTATGTCCAGTGTGTCGTTGTGAGCCGGTCTTAGCAGGCCGGAAACATTCGGGTCGCCGGAGCGAAACCGCCCGAGGGCACGATCCGGACATGGCCGAATCGGCGATGCACTCTCACCGGGGTTCCGTGCCGGTGTGGCGCGCGCCGGGCAGGTCGAAGCCACCGGCAGGGAAAGGGACGGCCCTGTCGGTGCCCGCCGAGTGGGCCACTCGGCAAGGTGAGCCGCGGTGTGCTGGGGTTGGGGGAGCGGCCGGGAGTGCGGGCACGCACCGGCCGTATCCCGCGGACGACCGCCCTGGCATGCCGCGGCTCCACCTGCACCAGCCCGGCAGGCGTCCCCGGCGCGGAGCCTCGGGTTGAGCCTGGAGCCACTGTCCGGCTTCACTGTCGCGGTGACGGCCGACCGCCGCCGGGACGAGCTGGCCACCCTACTGGAGCGGCAGGGCGCGCGGGTGGTACTCGCGCCGGCCCTGCGCATCGTCCCGCTCGCGGACGACGCCGAGCTGCGGGCCACCACCATGTCCCTGGTGGAGCGCCCGCCCGACGTGGTGGTCGCGTGTACCGGCATCGGGCTGCGCGGCTGGGTCGAGGCGGCCGAGGGCTGGGGCCTGGCGGACCGGCTGCGTACCGCGCTGAACGGCGCGTACGTGGTGGCGCGCGGGCCCAAGGCGCGGGGTGCGCTGCGCGCCGCCGGGCTCTCCGACGCCTGGTCGCCCGCGTCCGAGCAGTGCGAGGCGGTACAGACGCACCTGCTGGAGCGCGGCGTGGCCGGGCAGCGGGTGGCGGTACAGCTGCACGGCGAGCCGCAGCCGGAGTTCTGCGCGGCACTGGCCGCCGCCGGTGCCGAGGTGGTCGAGGTCTCGGTGTACCGGTGGCTGCCGCCGCCCGACCCGACGCCGCTGCGCCGGCTGGTCGACCTCGCCACCAACCGGCTCGTGGACGCGGTCACGTTCACCTCCGCGCCGGCCGTCGGCGCACTGTTCAACGTGGCCGGGCTGGAGCTGCCGGCGCTGCTGGACGCGCTGCGTACCGACGTGGTGGCCGCGTGCGTGGGCCCGGTGACCGCGGACCCGCTGGTGCTGCGGGGTATCCCGGTGGTGTGCCCGCGCCGGGCGCGGCTCGGCGCGATGGTCCGGGAACTCGTGGACGAGCTGCCCAAGCGGGCACCCACGCTGCACGTGGCCGGGCAGGAGGTCACGCTGCGCGGGCACGCGGCCGTGGTGGACGGCGCGTTCCGGCCGCTG
>DATEJJ010000817.1:0-2031 GCA_035278125.1 Rugosimonospora sp. | reverse complement strand
GCGCCCTGGTGGCTGCTGCACCGGCAGCCGGCCGCGCCGGTACGCGCCGCGCGGCCGGTCGCGCCGCCCGGCCTGGTACCGCTGCGGCACCTGGCGTTCGGCTGGCTGCCGGCCGGGTACCGGTCTTGGGCGTACAGCCTGGACGCGAACCGGGAATCGCTGTCCGCCGCCCCTGACCCGGCCGCGCAGGTGGACCAGAACCTCTCGGTGCAGGTGACCGCGTACCACACGGGCGTCGCGCCGCCGCCCGACTTCCGCGACCCCACCAGCGGGTGGCTGGAGGCGCGCGCGGCGGACCGGGTCAACCACGGGCCCACCCAGTGGCTGGGCCTGGAGTCCGGCCGCACGTCGACCGACATCGGGCTGCGCTGGCACTACGACCGCGACCGGTGGGCGGTGCTGCAGTACACCGGGCCGTCCGGCGCCGACAACCTGGCCACCGCGGTACGCATCGCCGCGGCCACCCGGTTCGACCGCGCGATCCGGGTCCCGCTGCCGGTACGGGTACCCGGGCTGCCGGCCGTGCTCCGGCTGCAGGCGATCGACGGGCACGATCCCGGCCCGGTGGACCAGTGGGCGATGACGTTCACGTACGCGCCGCTGGGCCGGCCGCTCGACCCGAACGCCACCTTCCCCTCGCTGCTGGTGGACGTGCAGGCGATGAACGAGACGCTGCGCGCGGCGCAGAGCGACCCGGGGTCGGGTGCGAACACCACAGTGGACGGTCACCCGGCCCGGCGCGAGACGGTGTCGCAGGCGGGCGACGCGTACTCGGACGGGCTCCAACTGTGGAATGTGGACGGTCTGCACGTCGCGGTCAGCATCACCGGGCAGGGGACCCGGAACCTGCTCGGCGCCGATCCGGTGGCCATCTTCCGCCGGCTGCGGTTCAGCCCGTACAAGCCTTCCTGAACCGCTTCCCCGGGGGACAACGGGGGCACGCGGGTCGTCGCCTCAGCGGGCCACGTCGAGGATCGACACGGTGTTGTCGCCGCCGTTGGACACGTAGGCGAAGCGCCCGTCGGGCGCGACGCCGATGGTGCGCGGGCTGTGCCCGACCGGGATCACGCTGGACACCGTACGGGTCGCCACGTCGATCACGGAGACCGAGTTGCTGCTCTCGTTGACGATGTACGCGTGGCTGCCGTCGGCGGAGAACGCCACGTAGCGCGGTTTGACCCCGACCGGCAGCCGGCCGGTGTTGCGCAGGCTCACCGGGTCGATGAAGTCGACCACGTTGGCGCCGTAGCAGGCCACGATGATCGTTCGCTGGTCCGGTGACAGCGCCAGGCTGTGCGGGGCGGTGTCGACCGGGATGCCGGTCGACCGGTTGGTGCGCATGTCGATGACGGACACCAGGTTCGACTCGTGGTCCGGGGTGAAGGCCCGTACGAGTGCGGGCGAGAAGGCCACCGAGTGGGCGTTCGGCGGTACCTCGACCACGGCGACCCGCGCACCGGTGTTCGGGTCGTAGACCTCGATGCGGTGCTGGCTGTGGATCGGTACCCACAGCTTGCCGTCCGGCGCGACGGAGAGGGCGTACGGCTGCGGTCCGGTGTTCAGATACCGCACCGACCGGGTGGCCGCATCCACGATGGCGACGCCGCTGCCGGAGAAGTCGTTCTCGTACATCGAGACGAACACCTGGGCTCCGTCGCGGCTGACGGCCACGAACCGAGGTGTGTGGGTCAGCCCGACCGAGCTGACGTTCCGCGAGGCGACATCGATCACGGACAGGACGTGCGCGTGCTGGTCGGCGACGTACACGGTGCGGCTGTCCGGCGCGACGGCCACGCCTTCCGGCTCGGTACCCACGTTGACCGAGGCCCGTACGGCCGGGCGGTCCGCGCTCACGAGTACCGGCGGGGTCGCCGCGGGGGACGGGCCCGGCGAACGCGCCGACGACGGCGACGAGAGTACGGGCGGCAGCACGACCGCGGTCCCGGGGTGGCCGCGCAGCACGGCGCCGAATGCGACACCGCCACCGACGAGGACGAACAGCGCCACCACGGCCGCGACGACCAGGCGCCA
>DATEJJ010000816.1:0-3250 GCA_035278125.1 Rugosimonospora sp. | reverse complement strand
GTCGGGGTGCTGCTGGCCGCGGGCTTCATCGGGTACCAGGTGGCCAGCCCGCACGGTGGGGCGCCGACGAGCGCGGCGAGCGTGTTGCGGCGTGCGGCCGATGCGGCGGAGCCGGCGGTGGCCCTGCACCCGCGGCCGGGTCAGTACGTGTACCGGGAGGTCGACCACGTCACCGGTGCGCTGCGGAGCCGGGTGCGGTCCTGGCAGTCCGCGGACGGCAGCCAACCGGGCCTGGTGACGGTCACGGGGGACACCGGCGACAGCAGCAGCGTCACGCCGCCGTACCGTGCCGGGGACAGCCTGTCCGGCGCGCCGTACTCGGTGCTGGGGGCGCTGCCCACCGACCCCGACGCGTTGCGGCGGGTGCTGGAGGCGGACCCGATGGTCCACACGTTGGTCACGGCCAGTGCCGGGCCGGGCCAGACCGCGGCGGTGTGGAACCTGATGCGTGATCTGGTGTGGACGGTGCCGCCGCGCCAGCAGGCGGCGCTGTTCCGGATGGCGGCAATGCTGCCCGGTATCACGGTCGAGGGCAGCGTGGTCGACGCGGCGGGTCGCGGCGGTATCGCCGTCGGCCTGTTCGACCCGGCCCTGGGGCGTATCGAGTTTGTCTTCGATCCGGGGGATTACCGGTTCCTCGGCGAGCGGATCGTGGACAACAACCGGCCGGGTCGGGTGCTGTTCAACGACACCCTGCGCCGCACGACGGTCGTCGACCGGAGCGGCCAGACACCTCAGTGAACCGCTGACGCGGCGCCCACGTCGACCACACGCTGTCTGGTTGGGCGTGCGGTGCTGCCTGCGCGCGTGACGTATGGCCTTCGACCGTTATGGAGTCTGCCAGTGACCAGCAATCCGTCCGGTACCGCGGTCCGCAGCGTGTCCCGGTCCCGCCCGGACAGTCGCCTGTGGACGGAACCCTCCTGTGTGGATGGTCACCGCCCGGCCGTGCGCGACGCGGTCGTCGTCGCGGTGATCCTGGGGGTGGCGTTGGTGGTGACCGGAGGGTTGTGGCCGCACCCGGCCACCGCCGCGCTGGCGGTCAACCCCGGCGATCAGGCCCTGGACGAGTGGTTCCTGGCCCACGCCACCCGGGTGTACACCGGGCATGTCGAGTTGGTCACGGGCATGCTCAATGCCCCCGACGGGGTCAACCTGATGTGCAACGCCTCGCTGCTCGGCCTCGGGGTGCTGCTGGCCCCGGTCACCCTCGCCTTCGGTGCCCCGGTGAGCTTCGCCGTGATCGTGACGGGCAACGTGGCCGCCACGGGTGCCGGCTGGTACCTGCTGCTGGCGCGGAGCCTGCGCTACCACCGGGCCGCCGCCGCGCTGGGTGGCATGCTCACCGCGTTCGCGCCGGGGATGATGTCGCATGCCAACTCGCACCTGCACATCACCGCGCAATGGCTGTGGCCGCCTCTGGTCTGGTGCCTGCTGCGCCTGGCCCGCATCCACCGCACGACCCACCGGCGGTGGCGCCGCGCGGCCGGGTACGGGGCCCTGGCGGGTGTGCTGGTGTGGCTACAGGTGTTCCTCGGGGAAGAGGTGCTGCTGCTGGGCGCGTTCGCGGTGGTGCTGTTCTGCCTCGCATACGCCGCGGTGGCTGTCCGGCGGGTGGGGGCCTTGCTGCCCCACCTGGCCGTCGGTCTGGCAGCCGCGGTCCTCGTCGGCGGGGTGCTGTCGGCTGTCCCGTTGTGGGTGCAGTTCGCCGGGCCGCAGCACGTCCCCAACGGCGTGTTCACCGCCCCGTTCTTCTCCGCCGACCTGGCCGCGTACACCGCCCGCTCGCCCCTGGCGCTGTTCGCCGACCCCAGCGCCGCGCGGCTGGTCACCCACGTCGGGGAAGCCAGCAGCTTCTTCGGCACCCCACTGCTGCTGACCGCCGCCGCCACCACGGTCTGGCTGTGGCGGCGCCCGGAAATCCTGGCCGCCGCGGTGACCACGGTCGCGATGGGGGCGCTGGCGCTGGGCCCACACCTGATCATCAACACCCGCCACACCACCATCGCGGGCCCGTTCACCCTGCTCGACGGGCTACCCCTGATCCAGGACGCACTGCCGGTCCGGTTCGCCCTGGCCGCCACCGCCCCCCTCGCGCTGATCCTGACCGCCGCGGTGCACACCGCCCTGACCCGACCCACAGCCGTCCGGATCGCGGTACCGGTGGCGGTGCTCGCCGCGCTGCTGCCCGTACTCCCCGCCCCGCTGCCGGTGACCCCGCGGACCCCCGTACCCGTGTTCTTCACCCGCGGGTTCTGGCGCGACTGCGTACCCGAGGGCGGCGTGCTGGTACCGGTACCACTGCCCGACGGCGCCAACACCGACCCGATGCGCTGGCCCGCCGCGACCGGCGACCGGTTCGCCATCCCGCAGGGCTGGTTCATCGGCCCGTACGGCCCCGGCGGCACCGCCACCATCGGCACCTACCCCCGCCCCACCGCCCAACTCCTGAGCACGGTCGCCGCCACCGGCGAGGTACCCGACATCACCCCCGGACAGCGCGCCGCAGCCCGGCAGGACATCACGTTCTGGCACGCCTCCTGCATCGTGCTGGCCGATGCCACACCCCACCGAGCCGCCCTCAAGTCCACACTGGACACCCTGCTCGGCCCCGGCCGACACCTCGCCGACGTATGGACCTGGCAACCCGGCGCCAGTCACGGGCGCGGTCGCGGCTCGCGACTGTAGTTATCCGGCCGGTGTCTCGCCGCCGGTGACGGCCGCCGCGTCCGGATGGCGGTACCGGAGTGGCTGGCCGGCTCCCTGCCGCCACAACAGGCTCAACGCGTCGCAGGCGGTCCGTTCGGCGGTCTGGTCGGCGGGCAGCGGCAGGTGCAGCTTGTCCAGCAGGTCGAAGCGGTGCAGGTCGAAGGCGGCCCGGACGGCGTCGCCGTACGCGACCGCGGCCAGTACCGCGCCCTGGTAGGCCAGTGCCGCGACGCCGAGCGGCGCGAGGGCCAGCAGCAGCCACCAGCCTGACCGGGCGAGCAGCGCCGCCGATGCGATTGCGGTGATGCCGGCGGTAACCGCCAGCCGCGCCGCGGTGTCGAGCGTGTCGCGCCGGTCGTCGACCACCATCCGGGTCGGCTGCCCCAGCACCAGGTAGAGGCGGGGCCAGGCCACCACCGCGTCCCAGCCGTACTCGGCGCCCGCGCGGTGCTCCATCGCGGCCAGCGCGTTGCCCAGCGCGGTCGGGCGGAGCGGTACCGAGGGGCCGGGGAACAGCCGGCGTAGCCGGGTACCCGCAATG
>DATEJJ010000815.1:0-23456 GCA_035278125.1 Rugosimonospora sp. | reverse complement strand
GCCCTGTTCGAGCGGCGAGGCGCCCAGCAGCGCGGCCATCAGGTCCAGCCGGTCGGTGCCGGGCAGGATGCGTCCGGTGAAGTACATGCTGATCGTGGCCGGCGCCCAGCCGGTGCGGCCGGCCAACTCCCGGTAGGTCAGCGGGGCCTCCCGCTCGCGGCGCGCCTGCCGCCGCCGCAGGTGGCGCAGCAACTCGGCCAGGTCGGCGAGGTCGTCCGCCCGGGCCGCCTGTTCGATGAACCACCGCCCGGGGTCGTCCGCCTTACCGGCCATGTCGTCTCTCCCGACCAAGTGCCGCAAACCATCGGCGATTAGGCGAGGCTAGACCGGTCGCCGCAGCGGCCAGTAGGCATATGCGCAGTTCTGGTCACGCGGTATCAGCCGCCGGTGCCGGGCCGTCGGGAAGGGGTTGGACCGACGAATGGAGGCGAGCCCGATGCCGTCACGGCACGGTTCCGATCCCGTCCGCCGCGACGAAGAGTCGGCGTACCAAAAACCACATATCTGGCCCGCCGTCGGCCTGGTCGCCGCCCGCCCGCAGGGCGGCGCGGCGTTTTCAGGCCGACAGCGGGCGTGGACTACGGACCGAGGGGCGGGGCCGTCAGCCAGCTAGTGTCGTCCGCCCAGGCCGTGGTGGTGTCCCAGGGGTTGGATCCGCCGTTGCTGGCGATGTAGACGACGTTGTTGAACCTGCGGAGGTAGCTGGTCGGGAAGTTCACGGACTGGAACGACACGCCTTGTCCGCTGTTGCCTGGCTTCTGGCAGAAGGTTGCGTCCATGGAGAACAGTGCACTGCCGTCGTTGGGTTGCAGGTGCAGTTGGAAGTTCTGGTGCCGCAGGTAGTAGCCCGGCTTGTTGACCGATTCGAAGGATGTGCAGTTCGGGTTGGCCAGGCCGGCGGTTGCCACGAAGGTGGCGTCTTCCTTGTCGGTTTGCGGACTGCTCGCCGTGACCGGCGCGATGACCACGGCGTCGTCAGCGTCGTCGTGTTTGAGGTAGCCCGGGGTGCCGCCGGTCGCCGTGGTCTGCAGCGAGACCCGGGGGCCTGGGTCGAGAGTGAAGACGTTGGCCGCGCCTGGGGTGGGGTTGCCGGAGGTGATGAAGTCGGCGCAGTTGCTGTCGGTGTCGGCGCCGTCCGGGTAGCGGCCCGCGCTCCGGCCGGCGCCGGCGGCCGTGCCTGGCGTGGTCGCGGTGCACCCTTCCTGCCCGGAGCCCGACCTGCCCTGGTAGCCCTCGGCGAGCCACGGGTCGACCAGGCTCCCGTAGTTGAGGCTGTCAGCCACCACGCCGCGGGCGTCGCGCAGCACCATGTTGCCGGCGCTGGCTGAGAGGGCAGGTCCGCCAAACCACTGGTCCGGCGCTGGCGGCCCCTGGTAGCCGGCGTTCGTCACGGCGGCGTCGATCACCGGCGCGTTGATCGCATGGCTGCGGTCGAGGGGCTTGTCGAGGGTGATGCTCCGGCCCAGTGGCTGCACGGGATCGTTGCTCGAGTGCGCGAAGCGGGTCGCCGGGCTGAAGGTGACACCGGTACCCCGGTCGCTGAAGGGGAGGTTGGCGGCGTGGCCGAACGTCAGCGGGGCGGTCAGGGTGAGGCCGGTACCCCCCGCGCCGGAGGTGCCCACCGAAGCGACGGTGACCTTCTCGATTTTCGGGCCGATGTCAAGTCGGATGGCGTCGCCGGCGGTGATGTTGGTGGTCGAGGTGACCTTGATGTTGGTAGCGCCGGCGGGCGCCGCGGACGCGAGCAAGGCTTGCGTGCCGGGTTTGCCGACGGCGGTCACGGTGGCGGTTTCGAACGTCTCGCCGTAGCCGATGGCCAGCTTCTGGCCGGCCGTGAAGCCCGATGTACTCGTGACGGGCACGTTGGTCGAGCCGGCGGGGACTGTGATGACCGGACCGTCGGGCAGCGGCTGCCACAACGGTGTGCTGGCGCTTGGCGGGCTGATGACTGTCGCATTGCGGCCGTTGCCCGACGAGTCCGGCGTGGATTCACCGGAGTTCTCGTCGAACTTGTACGAGGCGACGTTGCCGGCACCGGCCTGTCCGCTGGCCAGCGTGGCGATGTCGGCGGCGGACAGCGCGTGGTCGTAGATCTGGAAGTCGTCGACGGAGGCGTTCAGGTACGGGTCAGCGCTGAACTGGGATCGCCCGATCCAGTTCTGGTTGGTCGCGCCGAGGTCGGCCGGGCGGATGGTCATGTTGGGGTTGGTGGCCACCGGTACGCCGTTGAGCCACATGGTGCCGGTCGTGCCCGACAGTGTTATCGCCACGTGCTGCCAGCCGGTGGGCAGTTGCGGACCCGAGCCGCTGGCCGGGATCATCTGCGACCCGGCGCCGGCGTTGATGTCGAACCGCAGCGCGTTCGTCCCGCCGGCACTGGCGGTGAGGAACATGAAGTCGGACGTGCCGGTGCCGAAGTCGAAGATCCGGGCCCACGTCTGGTCGGTCGCGGTGACGTTGACCCAGGTCGCGATCGTGAAGTCGTGCAGCCCACTGGCGATACCCGACGGCAGGTTCACGTACTCACCGTTTCCCGACAGCTTCACCGCGTTGCCGATCTTGCCTGGTACGCGGGGCCCGGTCGCACCAGGGTTGGTGACGTGGGTGATCGTACGGGTGTCCACAGTGGAGCCGGTACCGATCTGGACCTGCTGGCCGGGGACCATGCCGGTCGAGTTACCGACGTTGAGGGTGGTGTCGCCCGCGCGCGCGGGTGCCGCCAGCTCCGAACTGGAGAGGCCGAGAAGGTAGGAGTGATGGCTCGCGAGCACTGTCCCGGCCGGGACGGTCACCCGCGAGAAGATGGGCTGCTGGGTTGGGTGCTCGGTCAGGGTCCAGTTCGACAGGTCGGCGGTGCTGTCGCCGGCGTTGTACAGCTCGATGAACGCGTTGGTCGGGTTGGTGGTGGTACCGGTGCGGAATTCATTGATCTTTATCGGGCTGACGTTGCGTACCTTCTCGGCCGTGCTCTCGAAGCGCCGCGATCCGGCGCCCGGGTTGGTCCACGAGGCGGTGCCGACCAGGTCGCCGTTGAACGCCACCGGTCCCGAGGTGACCCGGAAAGTCGCGCTGACACTCGCGCCGGGCGCGACCGAATCGAACGTCGCGGAGTCTCTTCCGGTACCCGGGACGACCGCGCTCCAACGCCGGTCCGGCACGGCGATGCCCAACCTTACGTCCACCGCGCGCGACCCCGTCGTGTTCGTGAAAGTCACCGTCGTGTTCTGCGCGGAGCCTGGCGTGAACGTCTGGAGTCCGGGCGGAGCGGCCACCGTCGAGGCCGGCGCCAGGCTCAGCCCCTGCACGTCGTACCGGGCCGCCACGACGTTGGCCTGCACCGCGTTGTCGGTGGCGTCCGACGGGTACCCGGCGGTCATCACGCCCTCGTAGAAGGTGCCCTGTGAGGCGTTGCTGTTGTCGCCGCCGTTGCCCAGGACGATGGCGCCCTGCTTGCGCATGGGGTCGTAGGTGGAGTCGACGCGCGGCCCGTCGAACATCGTCGACAGGGCGCCCTGCTGGGCGTCGCCACCGAGGGAGGCCCAGTGGTGCGGTTCGCCCTTGGCCACGGCGGTCACGAACCGTGAGGTGATGTTCGGCAGGGCGGCACAGAGTTTGGAAGTGCTGCCCGGGTTGACGCAACCGACCAGGTTGTTCTCCTGGTCGGTCATGATCCACGGGCCGGGGGAATTCCCGTGGTACCAGGCGGTGGCGTTGCCGTAGTAGGAGGTCTCCATGGTGCCGTTGCCGTCGTCGCGGCTGTCGATCTCGGCGTTGCCGTAGTCGTAGCAGCAGCCGTTGTTGAAGTGTTGGCCGTTGAGGACCCAGTACATGCCCTCCGGTTGGTCGCCGACCGCGATGCCCCTGGTGTCGTTGTCGCGCAGTCCCATTCCTGGCTCGATGAAGACGCCGTACGCCTTGTGGCCGGCGATCGTGATCGGCGCCATGTCCGCGACCGGGAGGTTGTTGAAGCCACCCAGGGCCGGGCCGCTGAACGCGCCACGGGGCGCCTGGGTCAGATCGTTGTGCATGGGGGACTGGTCGTAGACCTTGGTGATGAGGCAGGTCGTGTCGGCACAGAACGCGTCCTGCTCGGTCGCGCGGGCATATCCGCCAGCGTCCGGGACCGGCCTGGCCGTGGGGCGGACGACCCCGATGTCCCTGGACCGGCCGTCCGACAGGCGCTTGACCTGGTAGAGCGGGCCGTTGTACGAGGCGTACAGCGCCCGCGTGGTGCTGTGTGCGGCCACGCAGGGGGTACCGGCGGCGGCGTACACGTCACAGGGACCCTGCGGCCGGGGCGGGGCCGCCGGACCCGTCGCCTGCGCCGGCGCCGCCATCGCGGACGTGACGCCAACCAGCAGGAGCACGATCGCGGTACCGGCAGCGAGGGTCTTGCGGCGCAGGCGCCGGATAGGTGATCTGAACATGGACAGGCTCCGATCATTCGTCTGCCGGCCGAGTCAATCGTGTTCGGACCGAAGTCCTTGGCGGGCGCCGTGGATCACGTCGAACGAGGACTCCTTCGCCACCGGCCGGCGTGAGTCCGAGGCGTCGAACGGCAGCCCGTCGGTGGCTCCCAAGGTCGCTCTTCTCAAGGCGACCACGCCGCCAAGACGCGGTCAGCACGAGTGGCGGCTCGCCATCCTCGCTGGACCGCCCGCGCGTCTTGCGCGCCTGTCTCGCAGCCAGTCGTCATGCCGGTTGTCAATGTTAACGCTAACAGTAGATGTGCGATTAATAGAACACCGTCCAGCGGATACTGTCAATGGTTGTGACGCTCGGCTGGCGCTCAGTGAGCACCCGGACCGAAGCGTCGTGTAGCTGCCGGGTATGTTTCCCGGCCTATCGGCCCAGCCCTCGAATCAGGTGGCTGCGGGTGGCTGCGCTGCGTTCGCGATGGCGACCTTCAGCGCGGCCAGGAGTCCGTCCACGTCGGCGATGGAGGACGGCACGGCACTGCACATGGTGAGGAACCCCGTGGACGTGGCCGACCGCCTCCCGGAACGTCACGGAGGCGACGCCGGCGGATGCGAGCGCGGTACCACGGAGTTGCTGCCGGGTCAGGTCGGGTTCTGTAGCCGGGTGATCTGTTGGTGGAGGTACCGCTGCTGTTGGGTGTTGGTGGCGTGTTGGGCGGCGGTCTGGTACGCGGCCAGGGCTGCCCCGTGGTCGCCGACCTGTTCGAGGAGGTGGGCCCGTACGGCATGGAAGCGGCGGCTGGTCGTCATCCTGCTGTCGGTCTGCAACCGGTGCAGCAGGGTGAGGCCGGCGCGGGGTCCGGCGACCATGCTGACGGCGACGGCGTGGTTGAGCGCGACCACCGGGTTGTCGTCCAGCCGAAGCAGCACGCCGTAGAGCGCGGCGATCTGGGCCCAGTCCGTTTCCTGGGCGCTGTCGGCTTCGTCGTGGACGGCGGCGATCGCCGCCTGGAGTTGGTAGGGCCCGGTTGGTCCTCGGGGCAGTGCGGCGGTGATCAGGGCGACGCCTTCCTCGATGGCGGTCCGGTCCCACCGGCTGCGGTCCTGCTCGGCCATCGGGATCAGCGACCCGTCGGCGCGGGTGCGGGCCCGGTGCCGGGCGTGGACGAGGAGCATCAGTGCCAGCAGCCCGGTCACCTCGCTGTCGTCGGGCAGGAGCGTGTGCACGATTCTGGTGAGGCGGATGGCCTCCTCGGCCAGGTCCACCCGCAGGAGTTGGGTACCGACGGTGCTGGCGTACCCCTCGTTGAAGATCAGGTACAGGATCCGCAGCACCGCGTCGCGGCGGCTGGCGTCACCGGCGGGCAGGGCGAACGGCATCCCGCTGGCCTTGATCGACTGCTTGGCGCGGCTGATGCGCCGGGTGATGGTCTGCTCGGAGGTCACGAGGGCACGGGCGATCTCCGTGACGTTCAAGCCCCCGACCGCCCGCAGCGTCAACGCGATCTGGGAGGCAACCGACAGCGCGGGGTGGCAGCACATGACCAGCAGGACCAGTGTGTCGTCCGCATCCGCCGGCCGGTCCTGGTCGGCTGCTGGCTCCTCGGCCTCGGTCAGGGCCCATTGGGCGACGGTCTGTTCGCGGCGGTGGCGGGCCTGCTCGGCTCGCAGCAGATCGGTCAGGCGCCGTGCGGCGACGGTGACCAGCCACGCCCTGGGGTCGTGCGGGAGCCCGCCTTTGGGCCACTGCGTCGCCGCGGCCAGCAGTGCCTCCTGGGTGGCGTCCTCGGCCAGGTCGAAGTGCCCGTATCGGCGTACCACCGCGCCGAGGACCTGCGGCGCCAGGCGACGCAGCAGGCCCTCGACCTCGACACCGACGTGCACAGCCAGGCCGCCTCAGCCCTCGAAGTCGGGCTGGTGCTCGTCGATGGGACGCACATCCGCATAGGCCCGCGCCCGGATCTGGTCAGGTCCGGGGCAACCGGTCAGGCGGGACGCGATCTCGGTGGCCCGGTCGAAACTCGCGCAGTCGACCACCCAGTACCCGGCGAGCACCTCCTCGGATTCGGCGTAGGGACCGTCGGTCACCACCGGGACGCCTTCCTGCAGCCGTACCCGCCGCGAATGTACCGGCGTGCTCAGGCCCCTGGTCTCCACCAGTTCACCCGAGTCGAGCAGCTCCTGGTTGAACGCGCGCATGAACGCACCCAGCGCGGCGTAGTCCTCCGGCGTCCACTGCGGCTGGCCCGACGCCTGCCCGGTCATCGCCTGGTAGTCGTGCTGCGACGCGAACGTCAAGATCATGTACTTCACCGACGTATCCTTTCACTCCACCGGACGCCCAGCGGCATCTTTCACCCGGGACGTCGAAGCTGCGCCGCCCGACCGGACACGTGGCGGGGGTTGAGCGTGACGCCGGCAGCCGTCGCCGAGACCGAAGGCCGACTGTCGACGGTGCCGGTGCCGGGCCGGCCGCGGCTCAGGTGACTGGAAGGACGCGGTGCAGGAAGTCGACCTGGTCTCCGATCATGGGGCCGAAGTGCGGCTCGACATACGGATCGAAGTGGTTGAGGTCGTACTCGAGCACCTTGTGATGCGCCAGTCGCGCGGCGACCCGCCGGGCGAGGGGTGCGGGGGTGATGTTGTCTCTCTTCGCGATCTGTACCAGGGTGGGCGCCTTGATCCTCCGGGCACTGCGGCCAGGTGAGTAGAGGCCCATCTGGAGAATGATCCGGGCGGCGACTTCCCTTGCTGGCTCTTCGATCGAGGACTGATCGAGCATCCGCTGGAGCCCGGGAATGGCGTCGGGCGAACTCATTGCCGCGACCTCGCCGGGTGACCCGATGGCCGGGATGTACAGCGGGGGACGCCCGGTCACGGCGCGTACCAGATCGATGCAGCCGCGGGCGGTCAGCCGCAGACTCATGACCGGCCCGACAGCACGGGCTGCCGCGATGCCGCTGACGTGTGGTACTTGCGCCACAACCGCCGCGATGCCCTGGTCACGCGCGGCGATTCTCAGCACATGCCCGCCGGACAGAGAGGTACCCCACAGCGCCACCCGCCGGGGGTCGACACCGGGGAGGGTACGGGCGTGGGTCACGGCGGCGCGCCAATCGGCGAGTTGGCGGGGGATTCCGAGCAGGTTGCGCGGTTGGCCGTCGCTGTCGCCGAAGTGGCGGTAGTCGAACAGGAGGACCTGGTAGCCGGCCGTGGCGAACCTCTCGGCATAGGCATCCAGGCGCAGGCCCCGGGTACCGCCGAAGCCGTGCGCCATGACCACGATCGGTGCGCGGTGTCCTGATCCCGCGATCGGCCGGTACAGCCAGGCGGCGCACCGGGTCCCGGCGCTGGCGAACGGGGAGTCGGTGCGATCGAAAGAGACGGTCTGATCGGGTGGCATGGAGGCAGTCCAGCATGACCGCCCAGAATCTGTCAACGGGTGAGGATAGATCGCTGGATCACTCTTCCGGGCGGGTGAGGCCGCGGTGTACGGCGGTGATCAGCAGCGCGCAGTGCTCGACCAGTTCGTCGCGGCTCAGTGTCAGCCGTCCGGTGTGCCAGTTGGTGATGAGTTCGAACACACCGCCCGCCAGACCCAGCCCCAACACCTCGAGGTCGGTGCCGTCCGGCAGGGCGGTGGCCTCGACGCCGCCGATCAGGAGCACGGCTACCTGGCGCTGGCTGGCCCGCATGGCCGCCATGGCTCGAGGCCCGGCTACGGCGTACTCGGCGAGCTTGATCCGGGCGCAGCGCGGATCGTCGGCGAAGCCGTCGACCAGCGCCCGCAGGCCCAGCCTGGCCCGCTCCCCGAGGTCGGGGCCCGCGGCCCGCACGGCCCGCGTGACGGCGCCGGCCAGTTGGTGGTGCAAGCGTTGGTGTACCGCGACGAAGAGGTCATCCAGATCCGCGAAGTTCTCCGCGAAGTATCGTTCCGCGATGCCGCTCTCCCGGGCCAGTGCGCGCAGGCTGGTGCCGCGGAACCCCACCGTGCCGAACAACTCCAGGCCGGCGTCGATCCAGCGTTCGCGCCGATCCATCCGGCGAGCCTCGGCGGGCTTGCCCCCGTAGCTGCGGGGCGCGGCGGGGGACAGGGGACCGCTCACCCCCCGATTGTGCCAGCCCTCACCGCCGTGCCGCCGGGACCTGCGCGCGGGGTAGCGTCTCGGGCGTGACCGAGACTGCGCCTGTCGACCTCGCCGTGATCCGCCGGCTGGCCGCCCAGGTCGATACCACCGCGTTGTGCGACGCGGCTGGCGACATCCGCGTGGTGTCCCCGACCGTGCGCTGCCGGTCGGCCAATCCGGTACTGTGCGGGCCGGCGTTGACCGTGCGCTGCCGGGACGACTTCCTCGGGGTGATCCAAGCGCTCGACCTGGCCGGGCCCGGCGACGTGCTCGTCGTGGACGGCGGCGCCCGCGAGACCGCCCTGGCCGGCGAGTTGTTCGCCCGGGTCGCGCTGGCCAAGGAGCTGGCCGGAATCGTCATCGACGGCGGGTACCGGGACCTCCGGTTCGTCGCCACCTGTCACCTGCCGGTCTACAGCACACACGTCACCCCGAAGGCCGGCACCGCAGCGCGCCTGGCCACGCCGGGAGAAACGGTCAGCTGCGGCGGCGTACCCGTCCATCCGGGCGACATCGTCATCGCCGACCACAACGGCATCGTGGTACTCGACCCGGAGGCTGCCATCGCCCAGCTCTCCGCCGCCGCGGAAGTGATGACGACCGAGGCGCGCGTCATCGAGCGGCTGGCCGAGGGGGCAAGCCTCGGCGACTTCCTCAACCTGGCAACGCACACCGACCGCCTGGCCCGCGGCGAACCATCGAGCCTGCGCTTCACCGTCTGACGCCAGGAACCGAGCGGAGGCCGGCGGCGGCGTGAGGCATCATCGGAGGTACACGGGAACCGGAAAGGGTGTGATTGCGTGAAATACCTGGTGACGTGGGGCGCCGGCGGCGAGCAGGAGGTCAGCAGCCCGGCCGAGCTGGACGCGCTGCTGTACCGGATACGTGCGGCGCAGACCCGCGTGGTGGTCGGCGTCCACTACCAGGCCACCAACGGCCGCTGGGTCGGCATGGACATCGGCGTGGGGCACCCGGAGCGCAGCTTCGTGTTCTTCAACGAGCGGGGCGGCGGGTATGCCCGGGAGCCGAGCCTGTACGTGTGGAGCGACGACATCGTGTTCGACGATGGTGGTCAGGCCACCGGGTACCATCCCAACGAGACCCTGGTGCGGGCCGAGAAGGCGCTGGACGCGGCACGGGAGTTCGTGGCCACCGGCAAGCGGCCCACGTGCGTCACCTGGGAGCAGTAGCGATCCTCGCTCCCTGGTGTCCACGGTGGACGCACGACCCGACCGCGGTCCGGTCGGGTCGGCTGGACGTCGCGAGCGGCTGGAAATAGTTGGACCGTGCCAGAGGCCGGCTGGTAGCCTGCTTGGGCCGTGACGCTGCCAGAGGAGGTGAGACCCGTGAACGTTTGTATCGATGTGGGTGCTCCCTCGTCGTCACGGACCGGCCACTGACGTGGGTGTCACCGGGAGCGCCTCCACCAAGGCGATCCCGAAAGGCACCAACGTATGAATCCTGTGGAATTCCGCCACGCCGTACAGATTTCGCGCGTCGCGCCCGGCCAGTGGCATGCGCTTGAGGACGACCTCGTGGTCGGCCGCGGCGAGGCGTCGCGCCGGCCCGACGGGCGGATGTTCGTCAGCATCGACGCCTGGCACGGCCCGGTCTTCGACCGGCTGGCGCAGAGCATGCTGGCGGCGCTGTCCCGGCCGCTGCACACGGTGGTCGACGAGGCCGACCTCGACCTGACCGCCCGGTGGCAGCGAGCCGGCTTCACCACCCGGCGCCGCGAGTGGGAGTACGCCGTACCCACCGACCCGCGCGCCACGGGCCTCGACGCGGCGCTGCCGCGCGGCGTGACGGTAAAGGCTCTCGGCCGTGCCGAGGAGGCCCCGCTGCGCGCCCTGGACCGCGCGATCCGTGCCGAGGTGACGGCCGGCCCCGGGTGGCAGGACATGCCGGCCGAAGTCCTGGTTCGTCCCGTGCTGGACCCGTCGAGATACGCCGTGGCGGTACAGTCCGGCGAATACGTCGGTCTGCTGCGGGTCGCGACGGTGACCCGGCTGCCCCGGATCGGGCTGATCGCCGTGCGGGCCGAGCGCCAACGCCGCGGCATCGCCCGGGCGCTGCTGGCCCACACGCTGGGCGCGCTGCACTGCGTCGGTAAGGAAACGGTCTGTGCGGAGGTGACCGAGTCCAACGTGGCCGCCATGGCGCTGTTCGAAGGCATCGGCGCCCGACGCGCCGGCAGCAACCTCGAACTGGTACTGCGCTGACCGTGCCCGAGACGAGGAGCTGACCATGGCAAGAACATCAAAGGGCATCGAACTCGAAGGCACCGTCCTGGAATGCCTGCGCAACGCGAACTTCCGGGTGGAGCTGCAGAACGGCCACAGGGTGCTGGCCCATATCAGCGGGAAGATCCGGAAAAACTACATCAAGATTCTTCCGTACGACCGGGTGCTCGTCGAACTGAGCCCCTACGACCTGACCCGGGGCCGGATCGTGTTCCGCTACCGCAACTAGCACGTCTCCAGCGTGCGGGCCGCGCACCACGGTGGCACGGCCTCCCCGATGTTCTCTGGGTTGTCATGGTTGGACAGATTGTCGTGGCGCGTATCAGCGACGCATAGTTACACCGGTCCGTACGGTACACGGCGGCCGCGCAACCAGATCCGACCACGGAGGTCCCCGGCCATGACGCGGAGAATCGTCGCCTACGCCGCAGCCCTTGGCCTTGGCGTCAGCCTTGGTCTCGCGGCGTGCGGCGGAGTCAGTCTCGACATCACGTGCGCCCAATACCTGCAGAAGTCCGCGCCCGACCAGCGGGCCGTGACACTGAAATACCTCAACGACGTCGCAGGCAACAAAAACCCCAATTCGGCCGTCACTCTCACGACTCAGACCACCTTACTTGCCTACTGTCACATCCACCCCGACCAGATGATCAGCCATATCTCCATCTGATGAACAGTCAAGGCTTGCGAATGGCGGTACTGGGTCACGGCAGCGGGCTGCGCGACGGACACGTCCGTCGCGCAGCCCGTAGCGTATCTGGGGACCAGGTACGCCCTAATGAACCGGGATGTAGGGGCGCATCATCTCGTTGTCCTCGTGGTCGAGGATGTGGCAGTGAACCATGTAGGCCGGGCCGACGGTGGGGTCGAAGGAGAACAGGTTCTGCCCGGGGCTCACGCCGTTGAGGGCGGTCGCCTGCGGCGCCCAGCGGATCGCGAAGCGGTTGACGTATCCGGGGAAGACCTTGATGGTGTCTTTCCAGCCGGCCTCGCTCGCGAGCGGCGGGATGACCGGTCCCGAGAGGAACGGCGTGAAGGCGGGGTTGCCGCCCATCGCGCTGTCCGCGTTGGGGTTGAAGTAGTTGTGCGGCGGGCCGTAGCCGGGGATGATCGTGCCCGGCTGGTAGGTGATGGGGCCCCAACTGCCGTCCGCCGTCTCGCCGTTGAAGGTACCGCCGGGGAACGCGGCCGCGTAGGCGGCCAGGTACATCGGGTCGCCCGAACCCGGGTCGATCGCCACGGCCTGCCGGTTGATGAGTTGGAACTGCACCAGGTGGATGTGGATCGGGTGCGCGTCGACGGTCAGGTTGAGGAACTCCCATACCTCGGTCGAGCCGATCCTCGGTAGCTCGGTGAGGTAGAGGCCCTGGGACGACTGGTCCGATCCGGAGCCTGGAATCGGTACGTTGCCACCACCGTCGCGGCGCCCGCTCCACCTGGTGTTGTTGATGAGGTCTTCGACCGGGGTGCCGGCGGTGTTGCCGTTGTTGCCGAACGGGTCCTCGAATTCGAAAAGCACCAGTTGGCGCTTCGCGTTGGGTGTCACGCCAGCGGCCAGCGCGCCGGTGGCGGGGTTGGTCAGCCGGATGATCTTCGGCTCCTGGTTGGCGCCGCCGCGCAGCGGTGAGCCGCTGGCCGGGTTGTACGTCGTGTCGCTGCCTTGCAGCGGCAGCGTGACCTGGAATTGCATGACCTGGCGGGTCGGGTCGGTGGGGCTGAGTTCGTCACCGCTCGGGAACGGGACCTGTCCGTCGTTGGTCAGGGTGAAGGTCTTCCCCGCCATGCCGGCGAAATCGATGATGACATCCGCCCGCTCCGAGGGCGCCAGGAAGAGCCGGGTGGTCGGCGATGGCGTTCCGTCGCTGGCGGGCTCGGCCTGGCCGAGCAACCGGACCGGGGTGTCGAGCAGGCCGCCGTCGGTACCGATCTGGTACAGGGCGGGACCGGTCGCTCCGCTGGACCCGTCGACCAGGCCCATGCGCACGAAGCGCGCGTTGGACGCGTTCACGAAGCGGAACCGGTAGCGGCGTGGCTCTACCTTGAGGTAGGGCCAGGTGCGGCCGTTGACCAGCATCGTGTCCCCGAAGAACTCGGGGATCCAGAACGGATGGATGTTCGGGTTGCTCGGTGGTCCGTCGACGGGTGAGGGATTGGCATTGCTGTCCGGGAACAGCAGTTGCCCGTTCGTGTCGAATTGCCGGTCCTGGATCATCAGCTCGATCTCGTAGCTCCCGGCGGGCAACCCGAGGGGATTGTTGGGCAGGCCGGTGTCGAACTTGTCGCGAAGGAAGTAGAAGGCGGCCATCCCGGAGTACACGTTGATCCGGGTCACTCCGAGGGTGTGGTCGTGGAACCACAGGGTGGTTGCCTGCTGGTTGTTCGGGTAGGTGTAGACGGCGGAATTGGGGCTTGTCGCGCTGGCGGTGAAGTATCCCTTGCCGTGCAGTCCGTTGTTGGTGAACCACGCCTCGGGCACTCCGTCCGAAGTGGACTGGTCCTCTCCGCCGTGCAGGTGTACCACCGCTGGAATGGGCCCGGCGTAAGGCAGGTCGGAGTGCCCCTGCTGTAGCGGGTCCGCCCAGTGAATGGTCTGGTCGATGGTGAGGTACTTCCGGAGAACGGGGTTGGTGGGCAGGCTGTTCACGTACGTGATGTTTGTCGCGGTACCCTTGTGCGCCTCGACGGTGACACCCGGGTACGCCGGCGCCGCACCGGCCGCGCCGACTCCGTACCCCCACAGGAACGTGCCCTTGTTGAAGGGCGCGGGCAGCGAGCTGTACACCGAGTCCGGCAGCACCTTCTGCTGGAACTCGTACATGGCCACCCGCACTGAACTGCCGGTGAACCGGCGCCCGACGAACGTGGTCAGTGGCGTGACGAACTGCGGGATACTGTCCCCGGACAGCGGCGCCTGCGGTACCTGGTCGGACGCGCTCGCGGGGGCGGACAGTTGCGGGCCGTGGAGCCGGATCGCGAGGCCCGCTACCGCCGCTCCGGCGACACCGAGCGCATCTCTTCTGCTCATTCGGAAACGTCGGCTCATCGTGTAGCAACCTCCTCAGGTTCAGAGCCTTCATGCCGGTATCGGTCCCGTGCGTGCAGCACCCGGGCCCCCCACAGCAGCGTGAGCAGCACTAGCGGAAGCCCGACGACCTGCGCTATCAGACCGTCCTGCAAGGCCCGGGCGACCTGATACGCGAACGAGAACGGTGCCGCGGGCGCCGGCGGTACCGGTGCCACAGGAGCGCCATGGCCGTTGGCGAAGAACGCATGCGAATGGACCAGCGGCGAGGTTGCCGCGCCGGTGTAGTACACCCGGCTGGAGTCGGCGTGAATCGCCGCCTGGTGCAGGAACCAGGCCGCCGCGCCGACGCCGCCAAGCAGCATTGCCACCACGCAGGAGCGGGCGAGCGCGCCGGTGCGGCCAGCCAGCCGGCCCCCGAACCCAGCCGCAATCCGGTACCCGCCCCACACGGCCAGCGCGGTGAGCGGGGCGAGCAGCAGAGCATAGACCACCTTGTCACTGACCCAGTAGGCGTCGATGCTGTGGTTCGGCGCGTGCGAGTGTGCGGCGACCAGGTCCCCGCTCTGCGTGAGGCTGGCTACCTCGTAGTAGGCGAACCAACCCGGGGTCAGAAACACCGCAAGCGATCCGCTGATGAGCAACGCGCGTTCGAAAAGGTCGCGGCGGGTCGCTGACCCCAGTCCCACCCGGTCGGCGATCAGATGCCCGGCCCAGACCGCAGCGGCGAACAGCGGCAGCGCCATCAGCGTGCTGCTCACCCAGCGAAACACCTGAAAGGCCGGCGCGGCGCCGAACTGCGCCGGCGACGTGTGCAGGAATTGATCGAAAGCGATGACGGCAACCCCCAGCGCCACCGCCACCGAGAACACTTCATGGCGCTCGAACAGCCGGACAAGGGAATGACCTCGGCGCGGCGTATTGAGCATGCGTTGCGCTCTGCCGGGCCGAAGAGAACGGCGCGGAAGGCCCGAAGGCCATAGCCCGGCACCGCTTGAGATCCAGCGTCTACGCAGCACGTTGCCGCGTGGTTCTCCCGCGTCCATAGCGCCTTCTTCCTCTCCCCAGACGGGCGGCAGGGGTTGGCACGGCAAGGTTGGCCGGGGAAACGCTTCAACGCGCCCGATGGCATTTCGCCCAGGGCACACCTGAGGCGTTGGTGGGCCGGCCACAGCGCGGCGCCAACGCGGTCAAACACCTCTCTCACCGACGCGTGACACGCGCCGCGCTCAGCGCAAGCTTGATAGCCGAATATGTCGATATCAATAGCCACATACGACGGGAACCCCCCGGGGGTGGCCGGGCGGGTGGTTCGGGTCGTTTCAGCCAGCCCGTAGCTCAGACCGTGCCGCGGGCGCGAGCACTCGCGCCCGGCGCATACCGGTCGGCGGTGCGTGTTTGTGCCTGCTCAGGTGGTTGTCCCGGTGGCCGATAGGGCGATAGCCGAATCGGGGAGCGCCGTGATGCGGGTATTGGTGGTGGAGGACGACGACGATCTTCGTGAGGTAACCGCACGGTGGCTTCGGGCCGACGGTCATGAAGTGCTGGTCGCTTCCAGCGGGCGGGGCGCGCTGGCCGCGGTGGATCGGCACGGGATGCCGCAGGCCGCGGTGCTGGACGTGGCCATGCCCGGCATGGACGGTGTCGAGCTGCTGCGCCGGCTGCGCGAGCGTGACCCGGGGCTGCCGGCATTGTTCCTGACCGTGTTGTGGTCGGGGCCGCAGGTGCAGCGGATGCGCGCGGCGGGTGGGGTGTACATGGCTAAACCGTTCACCGCGGGCCGCTTACGCACCGCGGTGCGGGGGCTGCTGCCGGGAGCCGGGGTTCCTGATGACGGAGGAGGCGGGTGAGCACACGGCGCTGGCTGGCCCGCGCCGGCGCGTACGCCATGGTGTATGCCCTGGCGGCGGTCGTGGGTCGGGTGACGGTGCTGGACGGCAGCACGTTGAGCCTGGTGTGGCCGGCCGCCGGGGTTGGCGTGGTGTGGTTCTGCGCGCAGCGGCGCTCCCCGGCCCGGTGGGTCGACCACCTGGCGCTTGCGGCGGCAACCATGGTGGTGAACATGGCCACCGGGGCGGGGGCGCCGGCCGCCGGCGTGTTCGTCGTGGCGAACCTGGTCCAGGTCGACGGGTTTGTTCGGTTGCTGGGCCGGTTGCGGCCGCAGTTGTGGGGTGCTGGCGGTACCGCGACGTTGGCGGGTACCCGGGACCTGTGGGGTATCACCGCGGCGGGGGCGCTCAGCGCCGCGGCCGGCGCCGTGGCCGGCTCGGCCGGACTGTGGCTGCTGACCGGGCAGTACTCGTGGTCCGCGGCCGTGGTGTGGCTGGCCCGCAACACCACCAGCATCCTGCTCATCGGGGCACTCGGGATGCGCCTGGGACCGGTCTTCACGCAAGCGCGCGCCGGCCGGCAAGGAACACCCGGGTGGTTGCGTCGGTATCGCGCCGGTCCCGCCGGTGCTTTCCGGTGGCGGGCCGGCGAATACGCCGTGGTGTCCGTGTGCTCGGTGGCGGCGTACCTGGTTGGCTTTGGCTACCGCAATGGACTACCGCTGGCGTTCCCGCTGATCGCTCTCACGGTATGGGCGGCACTGCGGTTGTCGACCACCTTCGTGCTCGTGCACGCGGCGGTGATGGGGACGATCGCGATCGTGCTCACCCTCCGCGGCGACGGCCCGTTCGCCGAGGTCACCGATCACGCCACCCGGGCCTTGCTCACGCAGCTGTTCATCGCGCTGATCACCGTCGTGGGTCTGGCCCTGGCGCTGGGCCGTGATGAACGCGTCGCGCTGACCACCGAACTCGCCGCCCAGAAACAACAGGCCGCCCAGCGGGCCGACCTGATGGCCACGATCATCGATTCCATGGCCGACGGGCTGTCCGTCATCGACGGCGAGGGTACCGTGGTGCTGCGCAACCCCGCCACGGTGAGCCTGCTGGGCGGGCGCACCAGCGGCACCGTCCTCGACGCCGCCCGCTACGGCGTGTTCAACGTCGATGGCAGCCCACTTGCCGCACACGAGACACCCTACGCGCGCACCAAATCGGACGGACACGTCGGCATGGACGTCCTGATCCGCAACCCCGCTGTCCCCGACGGACGCATTGTCCATGTCGTGGGCACCGCCCTGCCCGACCCGCACGGCCCGCCCGGCGCGGTTCTGCTCTTCCACGATGTCACCGCCGAACGCCGGCACCGCGACGAACTGGCCAACTTCGCCGGCGTCGTCGCCCACGACCTGCTCAACCCCCTCACCAGCGTCCAAACATGGACCGAAGCCGCCGCCGACGCGCTGCACGACGCCCCGACCCACCCCACCATCACCGCCACCACCGACGCGTTGACCCGGATCAGCCGTGCCGCCACCCGGATGCACAACCTGATCAACGACCTGCTGGCGTACACGACCGCCCGCGACGCCACCATCGCCCCAGCAGCCGTCAACCTCACCGAACTCGTCACAGACATCGCCACCGGCCGTACCGACGCCGCAGCCACCACCGCCCCGACACCACAGTTCACCATCGGCGACCTACCTCCGGTCCACGCCGACCTGGTCCTGATCCGGCAACTGCTCGACAACCTGATCAGTAACGCCATCAAATACACCGCCCCCGGCACCACCCCTCACATCGTCATCACCGCCGCCCGCCGCACCGACACCATCGAGGTCACCATCGCCGACAACGGCATCGGCATACCCACCGGACAGCATCAGGCCATCTTCGCCAACTTCCACCGCGCCCACCCCAACGCCGGATACGCCGGTACCGGTCTCGGCCTGGCCATCTGCCAACGCATCATCGACCGCCACGGCGGTACCATCACCGCAACCGACAACCCCAACGGCGGCACCCGAATCACCTTCACCCTGCCCGCAGCGCCGACCCATACCACCAACCCCACACCCGCCCACACCTGACCTGCTTTCAGATATACGAGATTCGTAAAGGTGTACGTGCGGAACGTGAGGACGCTGGCGACAAGTGTGAGGTAGTCGATCGCGGTGGCTCCGACTGGATGTAGTAGGGTCGGTCGGAGCATGTCGGGGTATGACGCGTCCCGGCGCCGCCCGATCGACCTCGCCCTTCGACTATGGCGATACCGCATCGTTGATTGCCGCGTGTCGTCAGGAGCCGTATTGCGAATCCCTGATGCTGGGCCTGCTGTGTCTGAGCCTGGTCGGTTGACCGTTGACCGGTTCTCGTTGTCGCCCCGCGGCAGTCTGTATTCGGTGTTGTTGCGCCAGGTCAGGCAGGAAGGTTTGCTGGACCGCCGCCGGGGCGTCTACGGGTGGAAGATCGCGGTGACGGTAGCGCTGATGGTCGCCGGCTGGGCCGCCTTCGTCGTGGTTGGCGATTCCTGGTGGCAGTTGGTGGTCGCGGTGTGTCTCACGGTCGTGTTCGTCCAGGTCGGTTTCCTGGCGCACGACGCTGGGCACCGGCAGATGTTCACTACCGGGCGGGCGAACGCGGCGGTGGGTGTGGTGCTGGCCAATCTGCTGGTCGGGTTGAGTTTCGGGTTCTGGGTTGACGGTCATAGCCGGCACCATGCTCATCCCAACCAGGAGGGTAAGGATCCGGACATCGAGATCGGTGCGTTGGCTTTCACCGTCGGGCAGGCCGCCGGCCGGGGGCGGGTGGCGATGTTCGTGTACCGGTATCAGGCGTACTTCTTCTTTCCGTTGCTGCTGCTCACCGCGCTGGTGCTGCATGTGGACAGCGCGCGGTACCTGCTCGGGTCGGAGGGGCGTCGCCGGGTAGGGGAGCGGGTACTGTTCGCTGCGCACGTGGTGGGTTATCTCGGTGGGGTGTTCTGGGTGCTGTCGCCGGTCAAGGCGGTGGTGTTTGTTCTGGTGCATCAGGGGCTGGTCGGCCTGTACCTGGGTTGTGCGTTCGCGCCCAACCACAAGGGTATGGCGATCCTCGGCGCGGACGATCAGCGTGACTTCCTGCGCCGGCAGGTGTTGACCTCGCGCAACGTGCGGGGCGGTCCGGTGATGGATTGGGCATTGGGCGGCTTGAACTACCAGATCGAGCACCACCTGTTCCCCAGCATGCCTGGTCCGAACCTGCCCCGTGCCCGGCCGATCGTCCGTGAGTTCTGCCGGCGCCACGATCTGGCCTACTGCGAAACGAGCCTGGTGGACTCCTACAGGCAAGCCCTGCGCCACCTCCACACCGTGGGCAACCACCAACCGGACGCACAGTAGGCGTCCCGAAGCGTAATGGCGTGACCGGATGGCGGTCCGCGTCGCGGGTGCTAGATTGAACCCAGTCACTGGTCCTACACGGCGTAGGGCTATGCGGGAGGGTACCCCGATGATCGGGAGGCGCTGGCCATGGTGGGGTCGCCACCGTAGGCGCGTGCTGCGGGGTACCGCTGCGCTGCTGGTCGTGTTTCTGGCCGTGACGGGATGGTCGATCGGTACCGCGCTGACCCACCCCGGTACCGACAGTGTCGCGGCGCGGCTGGCCGAATGGGCGCGTGATCACGGTATGGGCCGGCTGGTGACGTGGGCGGAGAATCAGCAGTACCAGCACGACAAGCCCAGGGTTGGCGGTTCGTTGAACACCGCCGACCGCAACGCCTTGCAGGGGGGTACCGCGCCGTCGGCGGTGACGGGTCTGCCCGCGCCGATCCCGCCGGTGGTGACGCCGGCCTTGGCCGGGGAGGGCGGCTGGAAGGTGCTCGTGGCCGTGCAGGGTCGCCCGGTTGTCATGTCGGCGTTGCTCCGACCCGATCCGAGCCACACGTCGTACCTGGCCCAGGTCGCCTGGCTGAGCGGCAAGGAGCTACGGTTCGTGCTGCATCCGGGGAGTCTGGAACCCGGCCACGGGCCGTGGAGTCAGCCCGACACGATACCGCCGGGCTCCCGTACGGGTCTGGTCGCGACGTACAACGGGGGCTTCAAGCTCAAGGACTCTCTCGCGGGCGGGTACGGCGGGTACTTCGCCGACGGTCGGGCGATCGGTCAACTCCCGAACGGGTACGCGGCGGAGATCTTCCATCGGGATGGCTCGATGACCGTCGGCGTGTGGGGGCGCGACAGCAGCTTCAGCGACCCGACTGTCGTCGCGGTGCGGGAGAATCTGCATCTGCTCGTGGACAACGGGAAGATTCAGGCGAGCATCGCCGACGGGTCGAGCCTGACCTGGGGATACACCATCAGGAACGCCTACTATGTATGGCGTTCCGGGGTTGGTGTCACGGCGGACGGGAATGTCGTGTTCGCGATGGGGCCGACGCTGTCCGTGCAGACGCTCGCCGACCTGTTGCGTCGGGCCGGCGCGGTGCGGGCGCTCGAACTGGACATCAACCCCGACTGGGTGTCTTTCATGTCGTATCGCGTCACCGGTGATCCGGGTAACCCGACGCCAGTGAAGCTGACCGGCTTCGGCCGGCCGGCCAACCGCTACTACCAGCCGTCGAGCCGGGACTTCGTCGCCGCCTACCTGCGCGGGCCGAGCCCGGGGCCGGCCTAGCGTGGCAGGCTGAGCCGCTTGCGGAACACCCGGTAGGTCCGCCCCGCATCGGTGATCAGCCAGGCTGCGGATCCGGCTCGGCGAACCGGGCGAGGAGCAGGGCGCCAGCTACCGCGAGGGCGAAGCCGAGGACCGCGGCGGGCGTCCAGCCGGGGCGCGTGCGGTCGTGCCACAACACGATGCCCGTGACGGCCGGCAGCGCCGTCTCGCCGAGGACGACCAGCGCGGACACGGTCGTCACGGCGCCTCGTTGCAGCCCGGCGGCGAACGACAGGAACGCGCAGGCGCCGCTGACCAGGGCCGCGTACGCCGCCGGGTCGCGCACCAACGCGGCGGGGGCGAGAGCGGGCATCCCGCGTACGGAAAGAGCCGTGAGGCCGAACCCGAGACCGGCGACGATGCCCTGGATGATAGGGCCGCCGGAGGGCCCGAGCCGGGTGGCGAGAAGCCCGCCCGCGCCGAGCACGACGGCGGCGGCAAGCAGCGCGAGCCGGGTGGTGAACCCGGTATCGGCGGCTGCTTCGGCGCCGCTCGACGCGCCGAGCAGGGCGAGCCCGGCGCACACCGCGAGCACCGCCGACCATTGCCGCGCGGCGAGGCGGATGCCCAGGATCGGTACGCAGGCCAGTGCCGTGACGGCGAGGTTGCCGGCCTGCGCCGCCTGCACCACGAAGATGGGCAGGTAGCGAAGCGCGACGAGCTGCGCGACGAACCCAGCGATGTCGAGCAGCACCCCGGCCAGGAAGGGCCACTGGCGCAGCACCCGTACCAGCGCCCTCGCGCCGGTCTGCTGCCCGGTCCGGGCGCGCCGGGCACCCCATGCCTGCAGGGCAGTGCCCATCCCGTAGCAGAGGGCGGAGAGTACCGCCGCCCCGAAGGCACCACTCATCCGCGCAACCGTACCGGGCCGTACCCCGACGCCACGACGCGGTCCCTCGACCGCGCGCACGCCGGCCGCCGGCGGGTCAAGGCCGGCGCGTCCCGGTGGCTACGGGTCGGCAGGGCACGCTGGCGCGCGGCGGACGCGGTCTGGCGGTCGCGGGTACGGCGGAGGAAGGGTCAGGGCAGTTCCTCGCGGGCCTCCCGCGCGTACTCGGCGAACGTGTTCTCCAGGTAGCCGTCCAACGTCGCGGGAGCGAAGGGCAGCAGATCGGCCACCAGGAGCGGCGCGTGCCAGGCGTAGTCGGGCCAGGACGGCGGTGTCACCGGTACCGTGTCGTCGGAGTGGGCGTAGGGCTGGTCGAGCGCTGCGTAGGTGATGCCGGGTTCGTGGATGCCCAGCGCGCCGGCCAGCGCGGCCAGCAGGGTGGTCACGTCGACCCGCGCGGCCGGCAGCCAGGCCACGGCCGCGCGGTAGCACCGGCCAACCACCAGGGTGATGTCGTCGGCGTCGAACCCGTCGGGGTGCGTGTCCTCCAGCAGCGACCGCAGCACGTCTGCGAGCACCCGACCGCCGGCCGGCTGGGCGGTCAGCTGGGCGGTCGCCCGGTCGTAGGACGCGGCGTCGTTGCCGCTGATCGCCGTGCCGACGGCTTGCGTGACGGCTCGGACCAGGTCCCTGGCCGGGACCGGAATGCTGCTGGCCATACCCACCATCCTGCCCGGCCGGCACGACTGCTCCGCGGGCGCACACGCCGCGGAGGGCCGGGCGTGGCCGGGAGAGTCTGGCAGGATGCGGTAGCTACCCGAGCGGCCTGAGGAGGACACCGTTGCCTGTTCGTTTTCAGCTGGTGATCGACTGTACCGACGCGGACCGGCTGGCTCGGTTCTGGGCCGCCGCGCTGGGCTACGAACTCGCGCCGGTACCGGCTGGCTTCGCGACCTGGAACGACTTCTACCGGAAGGTAGGGGTGCCCGAGGAGGATCTGGTCGACGGGGCGGACCGGATCAGCGACCCGCAGGGCCATGGGCCGAACATCTGGTTTCATGTCGTCCCGGATGCCAAGGCGGTCAAGAACCGGCTCCACCTCGACATCCACGCCAGTGGCGAGCGGACGGACCCGATCGAGACGCGCCGGGAGCGGGTCGACGCGGAGGCTCGCCGGCTGGCGGGCTTGGGCGCGACCATCACCGGCCCCCTGGCCGACATGCTCGACCACTACGCCGTCGGGATGCTGGACCCGGAGGGCAACGAGTTCGATATCAACTGACCCTCACCTGACCGCCAGCGCCTCGGTCGGCGCGGCGCGCGACGCCTGCGCCCGGGTTGCCGCCGATGTGGTGTCACCGAACGGCCCGGTGGGCCACAGCACCGTCGTGGCCCCGGCCGTGGCTGTTGCCGGCACGCCGGGGGTCGCGGCGATTGTCTTTCTGGTACCGGTGGGCAGCCCGCCCAGCGCGGTCGCGTCGATGGTCACAGTGTTCCCGGTGCCGGCCCGGATCTCGTCCGCCGTGGCCCGCAGCACGGTGGTCTGGGTCAGCCCGTAGGTGAGGGTGAACACCACGGCCGTCGCGAGGGTGGCGGCGCTCGGCGCGGCAAGGCCAACTCGGCCAGCCACGCCGGGTCGGCCCGCCGGCCGCCCAGACGCAGCGGCAGGGTGATGTTGTCCTGGATGGACAGTGGCGGCGCGGCATGGTGCGTCCCGTTTCGGTGAGCCGGCCGATGTCGGTGCCACCGACCACGACCGTACCCTCCGTCGGGGTGTCCAGGCCGGCGGCGCAGTGCATCAGGGTGCTGGTACCGCAGCCGGACGGTCCCATCACGGCGACGAAGGTCCCTTGTGGTACGTCGAGACACACGTCCCGCAGGGCGAGCACGCCGCCCGGGTACACCTGGCGTACCCGCCTGAGGGTCACCGCCGCCGTCAGCGTTGTCCTGGGCATTCGCATGGGTTCGACGTTAGGGGTGCGTGCGGCCCGGGACGATCCCGCCTGCGCGACACCTGTGGTAGCGCTGGCTGTACTTGCGCGGGACCGGTCGGGGGTTATGGTCGCGGGGTGGCAGTCGACCCGCGCGGCACGCTGGACGCCGTCGAGCGGCTGGTCGGCGGGCTGGGCACGGCCGTGCTGGCGTTGCTGGCGCTGGTCGCGGTGGTGGTGACCGCGGCGGCCAGTGTGCTCGGCGTCGGTGTGCTGGTCGCGCCGCTGACGCTGCGGGCGGTGCGGGTGGTGGCCGACCGGGAACGGGCCCGGCTCGGCCGCTGCGGCCCGCCGGTGGTGTC
>DATEJJ010000814.1:0-2207 GCA_035278125.1 Rugosimonospora sp. | reverse complement strand
ACCAGTACCACGCCGCCGTGCCCGGTCCGGGCGCGCAGCCAGTGCTGGGCCAGCCGCGCCTGCTCCTCCTCCCGCCCGACCAGGAAGCCCCCGGCGGGCAGTTCGGCCGGCGGCGGTGACCCGGCCAGGTGGCTCAGCGCGGCGTACAGCCCGCGGGCGGTCTGTACCCGGTCGTCCGGATCCTTGGCCAGCAGCCGCCGGACCAGTCCGGCCAGCTCGGCGGGCAGCTCGGGGCGCAGCGCGCGCGGATCGGGTACCGGCGCGGCGGCGTGCAGGGCGAGCAGCTCGCCCACGTCGTCGGCCCGGAACGGGAGCTGGCCGGTGGCCGCCCGGTACAGCACGACGCCGAGGGCGTACAGGTCGGCGCGCCCGTCGACCGGCCGGGCCAGCATGCCGGTCTGCTCCGGCGCCGCGTAGTCGAAGGTGCCCACCACGGCGTCGCCGGTGGTACCGCCCCGACCCGCCGCCGCCAGCCCGAAGTCGATCAGCCGGGCCCGGCCGGTACCGGTGAGCACGATGTTGGCGGGCTTGATGTCCCGGTGTACCAGCCCGGCCCGGTGCGCGGCGTGCAGCGCGGCCGCCACGTCCAGACCCAGCCGGACCAGCGCCCCGGTGTCGAGCGGCCCGGCCGCCAGCCGCTCGGACAAGGGCTGCCCGGCGATGAGCTCCAGCACCAGGCAGGGGTGCCCGCCGGCCAGCCCGGCGTCGTACACCTTCGGTACGCCCGGGTGGTTGAGCCGGGCCAGCAGCGCGGCCTCGCGCCGGAACTCGACCAGTACCGCCTCGTCGGCCGGCCCGAACCGGCGCAGCACCTTGAGCGCGTACTCCACCCCGTCGCGGCGGATCCGGTACACGGCGGTGTGCGCACCCCGGCCCAGCTCTCCGAGTACCTCCACGCCCTCGCCCAGCGCCAGGTCCGCGGCGGCCAGGGTGGGCTCCGGCCCGGGCGCAGCGGTGTTCACCACCTCCATGTCGGCAGGCGACGAGCACCGCTGAAACCAAATCGCTACCGGGGTCAGTGCCCGATCTGGCCGGCCAGTACGGTGTACGCGGCGTCGGCCATCGCCTGGTACCCGCCGTCGTTGGGGTGCAGGTGGTCGCCGCTGTCGTACCGGGGGTCGATCAGCTCGTCATGGCCGGGGTACGACATCACCGAGGCGAAGTCGATGACCCCGTCGAACGCGTGCGACCCGAGGATCCACGCGTTCACCTGGCGGCGCTTCCGCTCCGCCGCCGGGCTCCAGTACGCGAAGCCCTGCGCCGGCATCAGCGTGCCGCCCACGATGCGTACCCCGTGCGCGTGCGCCCGCGCGATGACCTGCCGGTACGCCGCGGTCAGCTGGGCCACACCCACGTCCGTGTTGGGGGTGAAGCAACCGGTGTCCGGCTCCTGGCTGAAGCCGAGGTCGTTGATGCCCTCCAGCAGCACGACGGTACGCACGCCCGGCTGGCTGAACACGTCCCGGTCCAGGCGGGACAGCAGGGTGGGCCCGAAGCACACCGAGTCGCTGAGTACCCGGTTGCCGCTGATGCCCTCGTCCACCACGCCCGGGGTGGCGGCGCCGAACCGCGTGGCCAGCCGCCGGAACAGGAAGTCCGGCCAGCGCGTGTTGGCGCCCCACTGACCCTGCGCGCCGTCGGTGATCGAGTCGCCGACCGCCACGATGGTGGCCGGGGCCGGGCCGCGTACCTGCACCGCGTCTACCAGGAACCAGGTGGCCAGCGTGGTCGGGTACGCGGTCGCCGCGGGGTCGGCGGCGTGGTTCCCGGCGGCCAGGTAGCTGTTCTGCTGCGGGTCCTGGTGGTACGTCGCCGGGCCGGTGGGCTGCGGCAGGTACAGGCTGACCGCGAGGTTCGCCTGCGCCGGTACCGGCACCGCCAGCGGGTCGCTGAGCACCGTGGCGCCCACCGGGACGGTCACCGACGCGGAGCCGTGGAAGGTGACCGCGCGTACCGTCGCCGGATCCAGCTCGGCGCCCAGCAGTTCGCGGCCGACCGTGGCCGCGCCGACGCTGACCGCCCGGTCGCCGAAGGCGTTGCTCAGCCGGATGCGCAGCGCGCCGCCGGCCACGCTGGTGTGGATGATGTTGCGGACCGTCTGGTTGTCCAGCGACTGCACCGCGGAGACCAGGGACGAGGGCGCCATCGCGCTGGCTCCCCAGGTGCCCACCCAGCCGCCGGCCGCCTCCGGCGCCGCGGCGCGCGCG
>DATEJJ010000813.1:0-9030 GCA_035278125.1 Rugosimonospora sp. | reverse complement strand
GGCCCGGAGGTGCCGTTCCGGTACGTGTCGGATGACCCGTTCGCGTACGACGTGCAGAAGCGGGTCCCCGACACTGCCAAGGCCCGCGAGGTCCTCGGCTACGAGGCCACCACCACCCTCGACCAGATGCTCGACGAGGTCATCCCGTGGGTCACGCAGGCCGTCGCGGACGGCAGGTTGTGAGTCGCGCCAAGTTGGACAAGCAGCCACGTGAGGTGGCTGCCATGTTCGACGGCGTGGCCGCCGGCTACGACCGCACCAACACGGTCCTTTCGTTCGGCCAGGACCGGCTCTGGCGGCGGGCCACCCGCAGGGCGCTCGACCTGCGGCCGGGCGAGCGGGTACTCGACCTGGCCGCCGGTACCGGTGTGTCGACGCGGGAACTCGCCCTGTCCGGCGCGTACGCGGTCGGCGCGGACATCTCCCTGGGCATGCTCCGGGAGGGCCGGGGCCGGGTACCGCTGCTCGCGGGGGACGCGCTCGCCCTCCCGTTCCGGGCCGGAAGTTTCGACGCGGTCACCATCTCCTTCGGGCTGCGCAACGTGTACGACCCGGGTGCGGCCCTGCGGGAGTTGGCCCGGGTGACCAGGCCGGGCGGGCGGCTGGTGGTCTGCGAGTTCAGCCAGCCGGTCTGGGCGCCGTTCCGCACCGCGTACCTGGGGTACCTGATGCGCGCACTGCCGCCCATCGCCCGCGGCGTGTCGAGCAACCCGGACGCGTACGTGTACCTGGCGGAATCCATCCGGGCCTGGCCGGACCAGGCGGGTCTGGCCAGCCTGATCGCCGCGGCCGGCTGGGGCCGCGTGGCCTGGCGCAACCTCACCGGCGGCATCGTGGCCCTGCACCGAGCGGTCCGTACTCACTGAGGGAACCTGTGACGTAAGGGACTGCTTCACAGGTTAGGGTTGCCTAACCAGCAGGCTCGCTGTATCCGGTTCTAGACTGCCGAACGACAGGCTTGTGAAGAGTTTCACGAGCCTGCGGAGGCAGCGCAGGAGACCAGCGAGGCGGTGATGGTCGTGACGCAGATCCGGGAAGCCGATGTCATTGTGGTCGGCGCCGGGCCGGGCGGCTCTACCGCCGCGTACCACCTGGCCCGGCACGGCCTGGACGTGCTGTTACTGGAGAAGAGCGAGTTCCCGCGCGAGAAGGTGTGCGGTGACGGGCTCACCCCGCGCGCGGTCAAGCAGCTGATCAAGCTCGGCGTGGACACCGCGCCGGAGCGGGGCTGGCTGCACAACAAGGGGCTGCGCGTCATCGGTGGCGGGGTGCGCCTGGAGCTGGACTGGCCCGACCTGGCCAGCTTCCCCAACTACGGGCTGACCCGAACCCGGCTCGACTTCGACGAGCTGCTCGCCAACCGCGCCAAGGACGCCGGCGCCCAGCTGCTGACCAGCCACAACGTCACCGGCCCGGTGCTCGACCCCCAGGGTCGTGTGGTGGGCGTCGAAGCCGCGGTGGGCCAGGCCAAGGAGCCGGCGGAGTTCCGGGCGCCGCTCGTGGTCGCCGCGGACGGCGTGTCGGCCAGGTTCGCGCTCTCCCTGGGCATGGCCAAGCGGGACGACCGCCCGATCGGGGTGGCGGTACGCCGCTACTACCGCTCGCCGGCCCGGCACGACGACGACTACCTCGAATCCTGGCTCGAACTGCACAGCAAGGAGGCCGGGGGGGCGAAGCTCCTGCCCGGGTACGGCTGGATCTTCGGGATGGGCGACGGCCGGGTCAACGTGGGGCTGGGCGTGCTCAACTCCTCGGTCGCCTTCGGCAAGACCAACTACCGGGCCATGCTCACCGACTGGCTGGCCACCACGCCGCCCGAGTGGGGCATGAACGACGAGGCCAACGCGGACGGCGGCATCCAGGGGGCCGCGCTGCCGATGGGCTTCAGCCGGGTACCGCACTACCGGCGCGGCGTGATGCTGGTCGGCGACTCCGGTGGCATGGTCAACCCCTTCAACGGCGAGGGGATCGCGTACGCGATGGAGTCGGGCGAGCTGGCCGCCGAGGTCGCGGTACAGGCTCTGGCACGCCCGTTGGGTACGGAGCGTGAGCGGGCGCTACAGTTCTACCCGGCCGAGTTGAAGGCTCGCTACGGCGGGTACTACCGGCTCGGTGGCTGGTTCGTGAAGCTCATCGGCCACCCGCAGCTGATGCGGTTCGCGACCCAGCACGGCATGCCGCACCCGCTGTTGATGCGCTTCGTGCTGAAGCTGCTGGCCAACCTCACCGATCCGCGCGGTGGCGACGCGATGGACCGGGTCATCAACGCCCTGACGAGGGTGGCGCCGGCGGTCTAGCCATATGAGGCACATCACTGTGAGTGATGCCGTAGAAAGAGCTGAAACGTCCGAGGAAAGACACCAGGCAGCAGAGGCAGGGTTATGTCGCTCGCTCAGTGGGTACCGATCGTGGGCCTGTTCGTGCTCGGGGCCCTGTTCGCGCTCTTCTCGGTCGGCATCGCGCCCTTCGTCGGGCCGCACCGGCCCAACTCCGCCAAACTGTCGGCGTACGAGTGCGGGATCGAGCCGACACCCCAGCCGATCGGCGGCGGCCAGCGGTTCCCGATCAAGTTCTACCTGACCGCGATGCTCTTCATCGTCTTCGACATCGAAATCATCTTCCTGTACCCGTGGGCAGTGTCCTTCAAGGCGCTGGGGCTGTTCGGGTTCGTGGAGATGCTGCTGTTCATCGCCACCGTGTTCGTCGCCTACGCCTACGTCTGGCGCCGCGGCGGGCTGGACTGGGACTAGGGCCTGGGGGCCGCGCCATGGGTATTGAAGAGAAGCTGCCGAGCGGGATCCTGCTGACCACGGTCGAGAAGCTGTCCAACTACGCGCGCAAGTCGTCGTTCTGGGGAGCCACGTTCGGCCTGGCCTGCTGCGCGATCGAGATGATGGCCTCCGGCGGCCCGCACTACGACCTGGGCCGGTGGGGCATGGAGGTTTTCCGGGCTTCGCCGCGCCAGGCCGACTTGATGATCGTGGCCGGGCGGGTCAGCCAGAAGATGGCCCCGGTGCTACGCCAGATCTACGACCAGATGCCAGAGCCCCGTTCGGTGCTGTCCATGGGCGTATGCGCCTCCTCGGGCGGCATGTTCAACAACTACGCGATCGTGCAGGGCGTCGACCACGTGGTACCGGTCGACATGTACCTGCCCGGCTGCCCGCCGCGCCCGGAGATGCTGATCGACGCGATCCTGAAGCTGCGCGAGAAGATCATGGCGCAGCCGCTCGGCCCGAACGGCCGCAAGATGCTCGAAGCGCGCGTGGCCCGCGGCGACGTTCCGGCGGTCGCCCCCGGCGCCATGCCTTCGTCGTACCGGTCGGACAAGGTGCGCCGGGCGCAGTGGGAGCAGGCGGTCAAGGAGGGGCGCGAGGAGCAGTTGCGCATCGAGAACTGGATGAAGCGGGAGCACCGCCTGGACCCGAAGCGGGTAGCGAAATGACGAGCGGGAACATCCCGGTCTCGGCCAACCCGGTTGGCGCGCAGACCGGCGCACCGGCGGAGTTCCCGCCGGCCAGCCCGGCGCAGGGGGGGCTGTTCGGGGTACACGGATCGGGTGACACCTCGGGCTTCGGCGGGCTGGTACGGCGCCGCCCGGCCATCCTCGACGCGCAGCGCCCGTACGGCGGCTACTTCGACGACGTCGTGGACGCGCTACAGGACGCGCCGGCGGTACCCGGTGCGATCGAGCACGTGGTGGTCGACCGGGGCGAGTTGACCCTGCACATCGCGCCGGAGCAGATCGCGAAGGTGTGCCAGGTGATGCGGGACGACGAGGCGCTGCGCTTCGAACTGTGCTCGTCAGTGTCCGGAGTGGACTATCTTGGCTCCGACCACCGGCGGCTGCACATGGTGTACCAGCTGACCTCGATGACGTACCGCCGCCGGGTGCGCCTGGAGACGGCGGTGACCGCGGAGGAGCCCCAGCTGCCCAGCGTCACCGGCGTGTACCCGACGGCGGACTGGCAGGAGCGCGAGGCGTACGACATGTTCGGGGTCGTCTTCGAGGGCCACCCCGGGCTGACCCGGATCCTGATGCCGGACGACTGGGAGGGTCACCCGCAGCGCAAGGACTACCCGCTCGGCGGCGTCCCGGTGGAGTACAAGGGCGCCGAGATCCCGCCGCCGGACCAGCGGAGGTCCTACCAATGAGAAGCAGCCGCGGCGTAGCCGCGTTCTCCAGTGAGGATCAGCAGTGAGTACCGATTCCTACGCGACGAGCCGGGAGACGACCGAGGGGCGGGTCTTCACCGTCACCGGCGGCGACTGGGACGAGGTGCTGGGCAGCGGCGACGACCCGATCCGCGACGAGCGCATCGTCGTCAACCTGGGCCCGCAGCACCCCTCCACGCACGGCGTGCTGCGGCTGATCCTGGAGCTCGAAGGCGAGACGGTCACCGAGGCGCGGGCGGTCATCGGGTACCTGCACACCGGGATCGAGAAGAACCTGGAGTTCCGCAACTGGGTGCAGGGCACCACGTTCGTGACCCGGATGGACTACCTGGCGCCGATCTTCAACGAGACGGCGTACAGCCTCGCGGTGGAGAAGCTGCTCGGCATCGAGGACCAGATCACGCCGCGGGCGAACACGATCCGGGTACTCATGATGGAGCTGAACCGGATCTCCTCGCACCTGGTGTGGCTCGGTACCACCGGCATGGAGCTGGGCGCGATCTCGCTGATGCTGTACGGCTTCCGCGAACGCGAGTACATCCTGGACATCTTCGAGCTCGCCTCCGGCCTGCGGATGAACATGGCGTACGTCCGGCCGGGCGGGGTGGCGCAGGACCTGCCCCCCGAGGCGATCGTCAAGATCCGGGAGTTCCTCGCGTACCTGCCGAAGAAGCTCAAGGAGTACGAGGACCTGCTCACCGGCCAGGTCATCTGGCACGAGCGGACCAAGGGCGTGGCGGTACTGGACGTCACCGGCTGCCTGGCGCTCGGCGTGACCGGCCCGGTGCTCCGCTCCGCCGGGCTGCCCTGGGACCTGCGCAAGACGCTGCCGTACTGCGGGTACGAGAACTACGAGTTCGACGTGCCGACCGCGGACACCGGCGACGTGTGGGGCCGGTACCAGGTGCGGCTGGCCGAGATCCGCGAGTCCCTGAAGCTCGTCCAGCAGGCGCTGGACAAGCTGGAGCCGGGCCCGGTCATGGTCGAGGACAAGAAGATCGCCTGGCCGGCGCAGCTGGCCATCGGCCGCGACGGCATGGGCAACTCGCTGGAGCACGTCGCCAAGATCATGGGTCAGTCGATGGAGTCGCTGATCCACCACTTCAAGCTGGTCACCGAGGGCTTCCGGGTACCGCCCGGGCAGGTGTACGTGGGGATCGAGTCGCCCCGCGGGGAGCTGGGCGTGCACGCGGTCTCCGACGGCGGCACCCGCCCGTACCGGGTGCACTACCGGGAGCCCAGTTTTGTCAATCTCCAGGCCATCCCCGCGATGGCCGAGGGTGCTCTGCTGGCGGACGTCATCGCCGGCGGCGCCTCGTTGGACCCGGTCATGGGTGGGTGTGATCGCTAATGCCGTTCAGTGCCGAGACATACGACCGGGCGAAGGAGACCATCGCCCGGTACCCCGAAGGGCGGGAGCGCTCCGCGCTGCTGCCGCTGCTGCACCTGGTACAGGCGGAGGAGGGGTACGTCTCGCCGGAGGGGATCACCTTCTGCGCCGAGCAACTGGGCATCACCCGCGCGCAGGTGGCCGCGGTGGCCACCTTCTACACCATGTACAAGCGCAAGCCGGCCGGGGACTGGCTGGTCAGCGTGTGCACCAACACGATGTGCGGGGTACTCGGCGGGGACAAGACCTTCGAGGCGGTCTCGGAGTACCTGGGCGTCGGACACGACCAGACCACCGCGGACGGCACCATCACCCTGGAGCACGCGGAGTGCCTGGCCGCCTGCGACTACGCGCCGGTGCTCACGGTCAACTACGAGTTCTTCGACCGGATACAGGCCGACGAGGCGCTGTCCATCGTCCGGCGGCTGGAGGAGGGCGAGCGCCCGCAGCCCTCACGCGGCGCGCGGCTCTGCACGCTCAAGGAGATGTCGGTACAGCTGGCCGGCTTCGCCGACGACCGGCCGGAGGCGCTGGCGGACGGCCCGGCGGGCGAGGAGACGCTGCGCGGCAACCGCCTCGCCGAGCAGTACGGCATCGCGGTGAGCGGCTTCGACCCGGCCACGCCCATCCCCACCCAGGCCGAGCGGGAGGCCAAATGAGCATTCCGATGCGGGAGTCGCTGGAGCGGCTCACGCCGGTGCTGACCAAGCGCTGGCTGTCGCCGGACGCCTGGAAGATCGACGTGTACGAGCGGCTCGACGGGTACAGCGCGCTGCGCAAGGCGCTCGCCACGCACCCGGACGACCTGATCGCGCTGGTGAAGGACTCCGGCCTGCGCGGGCGTGGCGGTGCCGGCTTCCCGACCGGCATGAAGTGGGCGTTCATCCCGCAGAACGACGGCAAGCCGCACTACCTCGTGGTCAACGCCGACGAGGGCGAGCCGGGTACCTGCAAGGACCTGCCGCTGATGATGGCCGACCCGCACTCGCTGATCGAGGGTATCGTCATCGCCTCGTACGCGATCCGCGCCAACCGCGCCTTCATCTACGTCCGCGGCGAGGCGGTACACGCCGCGCGGCGGCTGCGCCACGCGGTCGACGCGGCCCGGGCCGCCGGGTACGTCGGGTCCGACATCCTCGGCTCCGGCTTCGACCTGGAGATCGTGGTCCACAGTGGAGCGGGCGCGTACATCTGCGGCGAGGAGACCGCGCTGCTGGACTCGCTGGAGGGGTACCGCGGCCAGCCCCGGCTGCGCCCGCCCTTCCCCGCCACGCACGGCCTGTACGCCAGCCCCACGGTCGTCAACAACGTGGAGACGATCGCCAGCGTGCCGTACATCGTGCTGGGCGGCGCGGTCTGGTTCAAGTCCATGGGCACCGAGAAGTCGCCGGGTCCGAAGATCTACTCGGTCTCCGGCCGGGTGAACAGCCCGGGCCAGTTCGAGTGCGCCCTCGGTACCACCCTGCGCCAGCTCATCGACCTGGCCGGCGGCATGCAGGACGGGCACGAGCTGAAGTTCTGGACGCCGGGCGGCTCGTCCACCCCGATGCTGACCGCGGAGCACCTGGACGTACCGCTGGACTTCGAGTCGATGATGGGCGTGGGCACCATGCTCGGCACCACCGCGGTACAGGTCTTCTCCCAGCAGGACAGCGTGGTCTACGCGACGTACCGGTGGATCGAGTTCTACCACCACGAGTCGTGCGGCAAGTGCACGCCGTGCCGCGAGGGCAACTACTGGATGGCGCAGATCCTGCACCGGATCCTGTCCGGCAAGGGTACCCACGAGGACCTGGACACCCTGCTCGACGCGTGCGACAACCTGCTCGGGCGCTCGTTCTGCGCGCTCGGTGACGGCGCGGCGAGCCCGGTGCAGTCGTCCATCAAGTACTTCAAGCAGGACTACCTGGACTACATCGAGGGGCGTACCCCGCCGCTGTTGTCCCCGGCCGAACTCGTGGGAGCGCACTAGATGGCTGCTGCAGAGACCGTCAAGCTCACCATCGACGGTATCGAGGTCGAGGCGCCCAAGGGCGAGCTGGTGATCCGTACCGCCGAGCGGCTGGGTATCGCGATCCCGCGCTTCTGCGACCACCCGCTGCTGGCCCCGGCGGGCGCCTGCCGGCAGTGCCTGGTGGACATCGAGGGGCAGCGCAAGCCGGTCGCCTCGTGTACCCAGCCGGTCGCCGACGGCATGGTGGTACGCACCCAGCTGACCAGCCCGGTGGCCAGGAAGGCGCAAGAGGGGATCATGGAGTTCCTCCTGATCAACCACCCTCTCGACTGCCCGATGTGCGACAAGGGCGGCGAGTGCCCGCTGCAGAACCAGGCCATGTCCACCGGGCGTACCGACACCCGGTTCCACGACATCAAGCGCACGTACGAGAAGCCCATCAACATCTCGACCCAGGTGCTGCTGGACCGCGAGCGGTGCGTACTGTGCCAGCGCTGCACCAGGTTCTCCGATGAGATCGCGGGCGACAAGTTCATCGACCTGATGGACCGCTCGGCGGCGGAGCAGATCAACATCTTCCCGGGCGACCCGTTCCAGTCCTACTTCTCCGGCAACACCGTGCAGATCTGCCCGGTCGGCGCGTTGACCGGCGCGCAGTACCGGTTCAGGTCCCGCCCGTTCGACCTGGTGTCCACGCCCAGCGCGTGCGAGCACTGCGCGGCCGGCTGCTCGCTGCGTACCGACTGGCGGCGCGGCAAGGTGCTGCGCCGGTTGGCCGGCGACGACCCGGCGGTGAACGAGGAGTGGAACTGCGACAAGGGCCGCTGGGGCTTCCAGTACGCCACCGCGACCGACCGGCTCACCACCCCGCTGGTACGCGACGCCGCCACCGGCGAGCTGCGCGAGGCGTCCTGGCCGGAGGCGTTCGCCGTGGCCGCCGAGGGACTGCGCAAGGCCGAGGGCGTCGGGGTGCTCACCGGTGGCCGGCTGACCGTCGAGGACGCGTACGCCTACTCGAAGTTCGCCCGGGTGGTGCTGGGTACCAACGACATCGACTTCCGCGCCCGCCCACTGTCCACTGAGGAGACCACTTTCCTCGCGTCCACAGTGGTCGGTACCTTCGACGTGACCTACGAGGACGTCGACCAGGCGTCCACTGTGGTCATCGTCGGGCTGGAGCCGGAGGAGGAGTGCCCGATCCTCTTCCTGCGGCTGCGCAAGGCGTACACCCGGCGCAAGCTCTCGGTGTACGCGCTCGCCCCGTTCGTGACCGCGGGCCTGGCCAAGCTCGGCGCGACCGTCCGGCACGTGCACCCGGGCGGCGAGGCGGCGGTACTGGCCGACGACGCGGGCCTGCGTACCGCGCTCGGGGTACCGGGTGCGCTGCTGATCGTGGGCGAGCGGCTGGCGACCGTCCCGGGTGGACTGTCCGCCGCCGCGTCGCTGGCCGCGAAGACCGGCGCCAAGCTGGCCTGGGTACCGCGGCGCGCGGGTGACCGGGGCGCGGTCG
>DATEJJ010000812.1:0-2412 GCA_035278125.1 Rugosimonospora sp. | reverse complement strand
GGGGGCCGCGCGCCGCTGACCCCCAGCGCCCGCAGCGCCTCCCGCTGCCGCAGCAGCGTGCCCCCCGGGGTGGCGGCCGCCACCGCGTCGAACGCCACGTGCGCGGTCAGGTCGCAGGACCCGTCGGGTACCGGTGGCACCTGCCGCCCGCCCCGGTACCCGGTGAGCGTCCCCAGCAGCGGCCGGTCCTCACGCAGGTGCCCGTAGTCCACCGCCACCGCCAGCCCGCGCTCCACAGTGGACACCGCAGCCGCCCACGCGGCGTCCCGCGGTGCCCCGATCTCCGCGCGGGCCCCGGCGGTCAGCGGCCACCACCGCGCCAGCCACCCGGTGCCGGACGCGTCGACAGGTGGACCCGGCGTCCCGTCCGTCAGCAGGTAGCGGGCGGTACCGGAGCCGTCCAGCACGGCCACGTCCAGCGGTACGTTGTCCAGCCACTCGGTCGCGATCAGCAGCCCGGTCACCGGTGCCGGCAGCTCGGCCTGCCAGGCGATCCGGGGCGGCAGCTCCGCGGGGCGCGGGGCCAGCTCCACCGCGGTCAGGCACAGCCGCTCGGCGAGCGCGGGCGGTGCGCTGGCGAGCAGGGATCCGAGCAGCTCGCCGCGCCCGGCGCCGACGTCCACCACATCCAGCCGGGCCGGCTGCCCGAGCGCGCGGTCCAGCCGCTCCAGCAGGGTCAGCACCGCGCCCGTGAACAGCGCAGACGCGTGCACGCTGGTGCGGAAGTGCGCGGCCGGTGCGCTGCCGGAGACGAAGAAGCCGCCCGGCCCGTAGAGGGCGCGGTCCATCGCGGTACGCCACGTGAAGATTCCCACAACGGCTGTCAAGGGTACTTGGACAGGCGTGATACTCGACGGGACCGGTACCACCACAAGGACTGGATCGCACCCCATGACTGCTGACCGACCCGCCGTCGGCATCCTCGGCGCCGGACGCGTGGGGGCCGTACTGGGCGCCGCGCTCGCCCGCTCCGGCTACCCGATCGTCGCCGCCTCCGGCCGCTCCACCGAATCCCGGGAGCGCCACGCCGCGCTGCTGCCCGGCGTACCGCGCCGGCGCCCCAGCCAGGTGGCCCGCGCCGCCGAACTGCTGCTCCTCGCGGTACCCGACGACGCGCTCGGCCCGCTGGTCGCCCACCTCGCCGAGTCCGGCGCGTTCCGCCCCGGGCAGGTCGTCGCGCACACCAGCGGCGCGCACGGTACCGGCATCCTGCACCCGGCGGTGGCCAAGGGCGCCCGGCCGCTCGCCCTACACCCCGCGATGACCTTCACCGGTACCGCCGCCGACCTGCCCCGCCTGGCGGCGGGAGTCTCCTTCGGCGTGACCGCGCCGGCGGACGTACGGCCGCTGGCGCTGCGCCTGGTCGAAGACCTCGGCGGGGTCGCGGAGTGGATCGACGAACAGCACCGCGCGCTGTACCACACGGCGCTGGCGCACGGCGCCAACCACCTGGTGACGCTCGTGAACGAGGCCGCGGACCGGCTGCGCGAAGCCGGCGTCGAGCACCCCGATCGGGTACTCGGCCCGCTGCTGCGCGCCGCGCTGGACAACGCGCTGCGGCTGGGCGACGCGGCACTGACCGGCCCGGTGTCCCGGGGCGACGCGGGTACCGTCGCCAAGCACCTCGACACGCTGGCCGCGGGCGCGCCCCAGTCCGTACCCGCGTATCTGGCCCTCGCGCGGCGGACCGCGGACCGGGCGATCGCCGCGGGCCGGCTGCCCGCGGACGCCGCCGAGCCCCTGCTGGACGTGCTCGCCCGCCGGAACCGGGAGCGTGTCGGGTGATCGTCGCGGAGACGCGGGTCGAGCTGGCCGACGCCCGGGAGAAGCTGACCGGCCGGGTCGCCGTCGTGATGACCATGGGTGCCCTGCACGGCGGGCACGAGGAGCTGATGCGCGCGGCCCGGGAGCGCGCGGAGAGCGTCCTCGTCACGATCTTCGTGAACCCGCTGCAGTTCGGCCCGAACGAGGACTTCGACCGGTACCCGCGCACCCTCGACCGTGACCTGGCGATCTGCGCCCGCAACGGGGTGGACGCGGTGTTCGCGCCCGGCCGCGAGGAGATGTATCCGGGCGGCGAGCCGACCGTGCGGGTCAGCCCGGGCAGGCTCGGCACCATCCTGGAGGGCGCCACCCGCCCCGGCCACTTCGAGGGCGTGCTCACCGTGGTCAACAAGCTGCTCCACCTGACCCGGCCGCAGCTGGCCTTCTTCGGCGAGAAGGACTACCAGCAGCTGGCCCTGGTGCGGCTGCTCGTCCGCGACACCAACCTGGACGTGGAGATCGTCGGCGTGCCCGTGGTGCGCGAGCCGGACGGCCTGGCCCGCTCCAGCCGCAACAGATACCTGGACCCGGCCGAGCGGCAGGCGGCGCTGGCGCTGTCCGCGGCGCTGCGGGCGGGCGCGGACGCCG